>JAGOLU010000045.1 GCA_017993865.1 Candidatus Woesebacteria bacterium | reverse complement strand
GCAGAGGAAAATATTGACCTTATAATCTATCTTGACGTTGATGATGAAGTAAGGCTTCAGAATAGATTATTCAGAGACGGCACCCAACGACCAGAGGACCCAGACCCAGCTGCAAGTGCGGCAAAAACCAAAGCTAATTTTGAGTCAAGACAAGCAACACAATTCGTTCCTTATACTTTGCCTAATAGGGACCAGGCAGATATGGTGATACAGGTTCATGCAGAGCGACTACAGGAACCTGCTCCCGACCAGTTTTTCAAATATACATACGATGTGCGTCTCAGATAACCTGAGTTGCACTTTCTTTAGTGATCCCACGGGAATTCGAATCCCGGTTTGCAGGATGAGAACCTGCCGTCCTAGGCCTCTAGACGATGGGACCAATACCTACTTACAATTGCCAAAACTTACCCTTTACGTTACAATAAAAGTACAGTTGATATTTTAGCACATCAGTATGCCAAAAAAGATTCAATTCACCAAAGAGGGTCATAAAAAAATTCTCGAGGAGCTCGAGCATCTCAAAACGAACCGCCATACAGCAGCAAAGGATAGGCTCGCAAAAGCACGTGCCATGGGCGATCTAAAAGAGAATAGCGAATATCATGCCGCCAAAGAAGACTTGAGTGTCATTGTGGGGCGCATTTCCGAGCTCGAAGAGATGTTGCGATGGGCTGAAATCATCGACGATGCGGTCGCGAAAATTGAGTCCGATTTAGTTCGACTTGGCTGTAGGGTAGTGGTTGAAAAAGAGGGTCAGAGAGACGAATATCACATCGTAGGTGAGTTTGAGGCAAATCCTATGCAAAAAAAGCTTTCTAGCACCTCTCCTATAGGTCAAGCGCTTCTTGGCAAGAGAAAAGGTGAGGTTGTCGAAGTCGCAATCCCCTCTGGCAAACACACGTACACTATCGTAGATGTTAAGGTGATCTAAAAAGCTTCTTCACTGCGCCAAACGTTGCTCCTGCATCCTCTTCTTTCACTAATATTGTGCATTCCATGTAGGTCGACACTACTTCGACAATATTGATGTTCTCCAACAAGAGTGATTTCAGAATATAATAGTACACACCGGGAGTTTCGACGTTCGATGGGTGAAGCCGTATGGTGACCGCGGCGAGATCAGTAAACTCAGCAATAATGTGCTCTTGAGTAAACATCTTCTGTATGCGTGGCATATAGTCCTTACCAACGATAATGGTGTCCTCAAAAATCCCTTGCGTGATAGTGAGGAATTGTCCTTTCGATTCTACAAAACCATCCAGCAGTTCATACACCTTATATAGGCTATCTTGCTTCTTCACCGTTATTTCACTGAGGTGTGATCTGACGAGAATATCAGGTGATTTCTCAAACAGACTCTTGAGCTTTAGGGATGCGGTGAGTTTGGGGAGACGCCGAATAGCCATAGCCACTGCTTCTGTGGATACTTCTTTCATGCACGCACCCTCGACCTCTGCTTCAATCTGTCGGGCAAGTTGAGTTATGTTAATGAGGTCTTGTTCAAGTAATTCAGATATATAAGGACGTCTCAGAAGGATTTCTTCTACAGCGTGGGGTATAGAGTACATGATGTTAGTATTCTAACACATCGATAATTATTTGTACATATACGTTGATTTCTTTACTTTTCTGCCTAAATACATAAAATGGACACTTATGGCTCCTGAATTATTACCGCGACCAATACGCGACAGAGGTCCAATTCCAGCAGGTATTTTTGGAGGTGCAGTATACGATGGAGCTGTAGAAGTGTCTCAGCCCGCCCGGGATATTGTTGCCTTACTATCTCCTAGCCTTCAAAATGTTCCTAGGGTAGTAATTGAGGGACCCCCGATATATCTTGGTCAAGAGCATCCTAATCTGCCCACAGATTGTCAGTGGTCAGGCGCCGCATTTGAGCAGGGATGGCAATTAACAAACCATATCGCACACCAGATCTTAACCCATGATCCCAAAAAGCCAGTGTTCCACCATGCGCTCATTGATGATGTTAACTTCGCGCCTGAAGAGGGGTTTGGATTGGCCGCAGTACGAAGGCTTGCAGAACTTCGAAGAGCACGTGGCGGGCTGCTTAATTGTCATTCTGTTCGAAGACGGGAGGGTGAGTTTCAACTAAACGAGGGTGATGGGTGTGCGCTCATGGATGCTCGTTTCCAAATGGGGAAGCTTACCGCTCACGGTGGCCACCAGGCGTTACAAATTATGGTGCATCCACTGAGCTTTTTTGAACAGCAACAAGCAATGTTGGGCAGAATGTTAGGACTTATGAAACTAGATGGTGCATTAAGTCGGTTGCCAAAAACCCACAGAAGGAGTCTATTAGAGAGTGGGTATCGACATGTCTGGGTAGGTGCTAACGGTGAGGTGACAAGCGTAACGAGACCCGTATTTGATAGCTATAAATTCGTACATGATCCCATTCAATAACTCATATGAAACACGCTATACACTCTCGCTCTGTCTGGGACGCATGTGGCAACATTATAGGCATAATAGAGCTTGACCATGGTACCTACGGCAAGAAGTACTCGTGCAGCGATAATATGGAGCTTAGATCTCATTTAGCATTGTGGGGCAAGCAATATGCGTGCGACTCTATCATGCTTCTCACACAAACAGATAACGCTGATGTGCATGCTGAGGTGTTTGAGCCAAATGCAGGCACCCCAACCTTGCCCGGAGGGATATCCTCAATGTGTGGAAATGGTATCAGAGCTGTGGGTGCATTTTCTAAAGCGAAAAATCGCATGCCTCACAAATCTCTCAAAGTATCTACGCTGAGCGGCACACGCACTGTAACCGTGGAGGGAAATGATCGCTACTCTTGCGACATGGGTGAGTTTCACGACTCACCCAAAGCAATGCATAAATATTCCACCCAGACTATTAAGGAGCAAACTTTTCGCGAGACCCTGAACGCTGTGGAGGTACTCGTTGGTTGCCCCGTACTACACTATGGTATTGGATTGAGTGGCAATGCAGATTCTCAGGGTAATGTAGACGGAGAACCTCACCTTGTACTCATCTTTGATTCTTCGCTCTATAATGACCAATCACAAAGCATAGGTGTTGTGGCACAGGTTGGCAAGTTGCTCACCAAGAACCTGGTGCTTTTCCCCCACGAAATTAATACTAATGTGAGCTTCATAAAAGAAATTAATACTCATGTCTTCGAGCTCTATAATTTTACCTTTGAACGAAACTTAGGGAATGATCCTGTGCGTTCAATCACCAAATCATGTGGAACAGGGGCAACTGCATTGGCTGGGGTTTTGTCACGCCATTACACTTTTTCTGCACCGTCCCGAATAGTTGTTCACAATATGGGTGGCAAACTTGAAGTAACTAAAAAGGACAATAGTTTGCACCTCGCTGGAAATGCCATACGGATAGGCTAATTCATTTTTGATGCTCAGTGTATAATATCTTCATATGCAACCCACCCACCCTTCAGATGACCTCATTGGTCAACGCCAACAACGGATCGAAATTATACACAAGCTTCGCGAACTTGGGATTGACCCATACCCAGCCCATGCACAAAAAGACGCAAAAAATCAGACCATCCATGATGAATTTGAACAGCGTAACGGTAAAAAGCTAAACCTAACCGGCCGTGTAATGACAATCCGCAAACACGGCAAAATTATCTTTTACGATATACAAGATGAAAGCGGGGCCATTCAAATTTGTGTGAAAAAGGACACCTACACGCCATCAAGTGAAGTGGTTGACGGACTCAAAGCGACGACGTGGGAGCAGCTCTCATTTTTGGATGTCGGAGACTTTATGCAAGTCTATGGCGAAATCGGAAAAACTAAGTCAGAACAAATTACCCTTTTTGCTGAACACATATATTTGCTGAGTAAATCTATTCGCCCACTCCCCAACACATTGCTCGATAAAGAACAAAAATTCCGTAGACGGTATCTTGATCTTACCCTCCATCCAGAGGAGAAAGCGCGCTTTATCCGCAAGGCAAAGTTTTGGAAAGTTACGCGGGAATATCTGGCAGATCACGGATTTATTGAAGTCGAAACCCCAGTGCTCGAACACGTAACAGGCGGCGCCGATGCTAGACCGTTCGCTACCCATCATAATGAACTCGATCAGGATTTCTATCTTCGTATTTCTACAGAGCTATATCAAAAAAGGCTTATTGGGGCGGGATTCGAAAAAATATATACCTTTGGACCCAACTTCCGCAACGAAGGGTTGTCGGATGAACATCTCCAAGAGTATTATCAGATGGAATGGTACTGGGCATACGCCAGTTACGAAGACAATATGAAGCTTACGCAAGACATGTTTCGCCACATTGCTCGGGAAGTATACGGAGAAACTAAATTCACATCACGCGGGCACACGTTCGACCTAGCGGATGAATGGAAGAGAATAGATTATGTACAGGTGATACAGGAGACTTTCGGAGTTGACATTTTTACATCGACTGAAAAAGAAATGCAAAGCATATTACATGAAAAAGGTGTTGAGCTGACTGGGATTGTAAACAGGAGCAGACTTATTGACAACCTCTGGAAACTGATTCGCAAGACGATTGCAGGGCCTGCATTCCTTATAAATGAACCAGCATTTCTCTCCCCTCTTTCTAAATCACGCACCGATGACCCGCGGCTTACAGAGCGTTACCACGTGCTCATTGGCGGGAGCGAACTTGCCAATGGGTACAGTGAGATAAATGATCCAGTAGAACAACTAAACAGATTCCTCGATCAACAAAAGCTTCGGGAGCAGGGAGATGATGAGGCGCAGATGCTTGATATTGATTTTGTTGAAATGCTCGAATACGGCATGCCCCCAACCTCAGGTCATGGTCACAGTGAACGATTGTTTTGGTTTTTGGAAGACTGTACCGGACGAGAAGGAACATTGTTCCCGCTTCTGCGCCGGGAATTTGATCAAAATACACTGAAGCTATATCCTTTTCTGAAGCAACCAGAGAAGCATCTTTATGAAGATATCGATAACTCTAGCTTGTTATCAATAGCTCCTGCAGTACAAAAGAAATGGCCAACCATCAACCTTGGTTTTGCGATTATTAAAAACGTGACAGTTAAGAAACTTGATGCAAAACTTGAGGAGAAAAAGAATGACCTGTTAGATTCGCTTGCTAATCTAACGCAAGAACAAATTAATGCCTTTCCAGAAGTTCAAAGTTACCGCAAAATGTATAAAGAAATGGGGGTAGACTGGCACTCACGCAGACCGTCACCTGAGGCGTTGCTCCGACGTATAGCTCAGAAGAAAGGAGTATATACCGTAAACACCTGTGTCGACGCATATAACATGGTTGTAGTGAAACATCGTGTGTCATCGGGTGCATTTGACTTGGATAAAATCGAATTCCCCACAATCTTACAATTTGGAAAGGAAGGAGACGCAATTCATCTTTTGGGAGACAGTGATCCAACGGCACTTACCCAAACAGAAGTCTCCTACTTTGATCAAGAGGGCCCATTCAATCTTGATTTTAATTATCGTGACTCCCAACGTACCGCTGTCAGCGAGAGCACAAAAAACATTCTTATCAATATTGATGGTGTATATGAGATTTCCCGATCACAAGTCGAAAGAACTCTAAAAGAGACAATCGAAATTATTCAAAAGTACTGCGGCGGAACGGTGGAAGTTGCAGGAATTGTGAGTGCTTCAGTTTAATTTCTACTTATGCACCATATAATTTTCGACATGGATGGTGTGCTTGCCGACTCATGGGATAATTGCATAGATGGCCTCATCCCCACAGGCCTCCACGGCAACAATCGCGAAGAAGTGCTTAAGAGTCATATGCGGTATTGTACCCGGAGGCCAATACATGCACGCAATGGACAAATTACTCAAGAAAAGCATCTTGAGATAGGCAATGCACTTGATGCGCTCGGCAAACATCTTCTCACAGCAGATACCCCGCTCTTTGACGATTTTATTAAGGAGTTGCAGACCATTAATGGTGTATTTGCAATAGTGTCCGCAGGCGGATCAAGATATGCAAAAGCACAGTCTATGAAAATTAACCTCACATTTACTCATGTATTGGCCTGGGAAGATAGCCCGTCAAAAGAAGTGAAGATCGAGACAATTTGCAAAGACTGGAACACACCTGTATCTGAGGTCATATACATCACTGACACCCTTGCAGATGTATATGAGCTTGAGACCATCATGCCACGTGAACATATTATTGGATGTGCGTGGGGGTATTGCGGATACACCATATTGAGGGAGGAACTCCCAAAAGAACAGGTCCTTCGCACCCCGAAAGACATTCACAGAGCTCTATCGAGGATACCAATTAACAATTAATTTTTTACCCATGTC
This sequence comes from Candidatus Woesebacteria bacterium, assembly GCA_017993865.1. Lineage (GTDB taxonomy): Bacteria > Patescibacteriota > Microgenomatia > UBA1406 > GWC2-37-13 > JAGOLU01. Next base: position 551 of record JAGOLU010000045.1, on the reverse strand, counting down.
AGTCCCTTTCACTCGTCAACAAGCTGTTGAACTCATTTTCACACACATTTCAAATCGAGGCCTGCAAAAACACTGTCTTGCCGTTGGAGCTGCCATGAAAGCTCTCGCAAAACACTTTGACGATGATGCTGAGCTGTGGGAAATTATTGGAATACTCCATGATGCCGACTGGGAAGAAACGAAAGATGCAGTTGACCAACATACCCGCAAAACGGTGCAATGGGTCAGTGAACTCTCGTTAGGCAAAGAGCCAGAAAGTATTGCCGTCATGGTGCGAACAATACTTTCTCATAATTACCACAATAATGGTGAGCCTGAACCTTCTACAAATCTAGAGTGGTCACTTTCTTGTTGCGATGAGCTAACCGGCATCATCGTGGCCAACGCACTCATTATGCCGAGCAAGAAGCTTGCAGATATTTCGCCCGAATCAGTGATTAAAAAAATGAATTCGAAATCGTTTGCTGCCGCGGTAGATAGATCGGGCATTGTCCTTTGTGAGGAAAAGCTTGGCATCAAGCTCTATGACTTCGTCACTATCGTCCTTCGTG
>JAGOLU010000044.1 GCA_017993865.1 Candidatus Woesebacteria bacterium | reverse complement strand
ACTCCTGCATCGTGGGGCCAAGCTCTTGTCTCATATAAAAAAAGTCCTATAGTATAGCATATGAATCGGTATCTAGTGGGAGGTTTAGAGCTTATGTTCTCATGATTACAACCTTACCCATAGGATGTTGAGGTGCAATTGACGCATGAGACTTGAAGAAGCGTCTGCCATGAGCTATAGCAATGCGCAGACGATACGATCATTCCATGCCAATGTTCGCTTCGTTCGAGTTAGTAGCATCGGTGAGAGCGAGAACGGACCTCATGGGATGGTGGGGTGAGTATCTGAGGTATAATTGAACTATGGCAAGACCAAAGGCAGAGATACCCATTATCTTTTCCGCGCATCATGCATCTGCCAAATTCAGTCATTTTTCTTCTCGGTGCGCATTAACACCAGAGGAACAGCTTCGATTCTCGGACTACGGCACAAATATTACTGTACCTGGTACGGGCGGACTTTTAGTTAGTGGGTATTCACGTGGACTCGTCGATCTCAACAGGGCCCCCGATCACCCTGCTCTGTTTCCAGCATTTGATTTTGGGAAACCCGAAAGAAATAGGATATGGTATCACGGTAGAGAACCTACCGAAGTTGAGAGAGTACTTATTCAAGGTGGAATATATGATAGATACCATGCAGCTTTAGAGAGATCTCTGAGAGAGATTAGACGCCCTGCCCTTGTGGTGGGTTGGGATAATACTGCGCATTACATCATCGGAAATAACGAAGCAGGAGAACCTGTCATGATGCAAAATGTAATATTATCAAATGGTGGGAGGGAGGGGTCCGCTTACCCCAAACACGGTGAGATAACTACGTGTGACCCAGCACTTCTTGAACTCTTTGCAGATAGACTTCGCAAAGCATTGGGCGCGAGAGGTTTGTGTACAGATATATATTTTAACCTCGTATACAAAGGAGGTTATATTCCGCAGCGATATAACACAAGGCGAAATACAGGCCCACAGCTCGAAGTATCTCACGGAGTCCAATCTTTACCCAGTTCGAGTATGACACGCTCATAACTCATGATCAACGCACACTTAAGCCGAATTACGAGGCAATGGATCGCTTACGTAGGGCGGTCGAAGAAGCATCTGCTGACTTGATGTGATTATCATCTTGTACATGCCCGCCTTTATTGCAAACAGAAACGCTAGTAGCCGAACACCTTCTCATCTTATATCTTATAGCAATGCCAAACAATGATATAATACTCGCACTATGAGTCCACGATGGGAAATCGAACCTATAACGTTACAGCGTGTTGAGCCAACTAGACCAATTAAACCTACACCTCCAGTTGATTTGGCTAGACTTGCTGCGTGGCAAACGGAAGACGCTTTCCGAAGACACCCCACATTATCTATTCTTGGGTTGTCTGCAGCCGTAGCATGGCCTGCTCTATCAGACATAAACGCAAATTTAGGAGACCCTGGTAGCAGGCTCTATCAGCAAGTTATCCAGGCGGGCACATGGGTTGATGCAAATATGTCGCATGAGCTAGTTAGGATCTTAGGGCACGAGACACAATTGCTTGCTAAGGTGCTCTCAGGAACCATATTGGCTCTTGACCATCGCAATGGTCCATTACCCATACTAGCAGCAGAATTAGCCAACACTCTTGCAGCCACTGCAATCGTCACCGGCAATCTAGTGGCGAGTTTCTTACAACAACGTGAGAACCATACAGATAAATTGGCAAAAGGGAGAGTGCCTGTCTCTCCATTATTTCCCATCCAGCGTGTAGTAATAGCTCATCCGACCATCGCGCAGCACTACATAAATACGTTAGCTACCAATGGAGACCCAACATATGGGTCTGTCCATATCGACCCAACTCCTGGTAATATGGATAATTTGGGTGCGATACCTGGATATCCGTACAGATACAGAGTAGGGCTAACAAGTCTCGACGAAGCCGCCCCTGGTTCAAGGGGGAGGCGAAGGTGGTCGCGGCACACCGGCCTAGAGAGAGCCGGAACTATAGTAGTATTGCCCCAAAGCCCAGGTCACGAACTCTTTGGTTCTCCAGAGACGTGGACAACTTCACCGCATGATGTGGTAACAATGTTACAAGAAGGGGAAGATACTCGCCCAGATGCGTGGAGACAAAAGCGTTTAGCAGTAGCGTTTCCTCCTCTAGAATACTGTGGTGGCGCCCGAAACGACCCAACGGATCAGGTAGTGGGTTTGGGTCGGAAACTTAATGCGGATGTGAGTAATATATCGCCAGAAGGGCCATTTATAACAGAGATGCAGAGGATAGCTTTTGCAAGAGCCAAGGCGAAAGACCCAGGAAGCACAGAAGCCATGATTGGAGTCTCTGCTGCGGGTGGAATGAATGAGGGTGAGTTATCAAGGATGGTTGATGCATTGTGCAAAGACGCTCCAGACTGCCCGATGAATGTAGTCGCGGAAATAATACCTTCAGATGCGCCTGATCCCACGGTGGGTTATGATGTTGTAGTGCTATATGGACCCAATGACGAGACAGTGAGAAGTGTTGCTGTTGCTTTCCAAGGAGCTCATTCTAATGCGAGAGCGACCGCAGTTGTGGTCGCCAGGGAACCTGTGACAGCAGCGCGCCTAGCTAAACAAGATATCCCTGTATACACTGCATTCTCACTTGTCTGAGAAGTCTGTCCCTCCCCTTGACAAAGTGAACATGTGTTCACTACAATGGTGAACATGCGTACACCATCTGACACCCAAACCAACCGCCTCCATGCACTGAAAAAATTTTTCCATCGCTTTCGTCGATTCCCTACTTATGATGAGATGCTTTCTCTCTTTCATGTGTCATCCAAAAATTCTATTTTCAAAATAGTGCAAAAATGGATCGACGCAGGAATACTTGTCAAAGATAGCAATCAACTCGTGCCCACCGATGCATTTTTCAGTCTCCCGCTCTTAGGCACCATACGCGCGGGCTCCCCTACCGTCGAAGATAACGCTCTCACCGAATCTATATCTCTCGATAGCTATGTAGTAGGCAACTCAGAGAATACCTATTTGCTCAAGGTTTCGGGAGACAGCATGATCGACGAGGGCATACATCCTGGCGACATGGTGCTCATAGATCGCAAACGTGAGCCGCACAGTGGCGATATCGTTGCGGCATATGTAGATGCTGAATGGACACTCAAGTATTATCACAAAGAGAAAGGGCGTATCGTCCTGACAGCTGCAAACCGTGCCTACTCCCCTATCATCCCCCAAGCAAGCCTTGAGATCGGTGGAGTGGTGGTGAGCGTGGTTCGCAAATACTACTGATATAAATTCTAAACTCTAAATTCGAAATCCTAAATATAAGTTACATACTTAAATATGCAGTACGATCTTGAGAAAAGAACACATGAATTTGCGGTAAGTGTAAGAGATTTTGTAATGTCTTTGAAACGAGACCTCATAAATTTTGAATACAGTAAACAACTAATTCGTTCATCATCATCTGTCGGAGCTAACTATATTGAAGCGAATGAGTCTTTCAGTGAGAAGGATTACTTTATGCGTGTAAAGATTTGCAGAAAAGAAGCAAAAGAGACAATATATTGGTTAAGCTTATTAGTCTTGTCAGAAGCAGATCGATCCAAAAGTAACGAACTGATTGATGAAGCAACTCAATTAATGAAGATCTTCGGAAAAATTCTCAACAATACCAAGTAGCCATAATTTAAAACACCTGTTCGGATTTAGAATTTAACGATTGTTCCTCAGTTAGAGTTTAGAATTTAGGATTTAGAGTTTCATTATTGTGTTAGAAATCATTCAGGAGCGCGTGAGCGTCATCACTAAATACGACCGCACCGCAAGCACTGTGATGCCAGTGAAAATCCGTTGGCAAGCGAAAGATTATCTTATGCAAAAATTAGGCTATTATCACAAAGTGCGCGAAGGACGGACTATACAACACATATTTCATGTGACAGATGGCGTGCTTGATTTCCGCCTTCGGTTCGATAGTGACACACTCCATTGGACATTAGAACAAGTCTCAGATGGAAATGCTTCTTAACCACAATCGCCCGCTTATCATGCACATAGACTTAAACTCTTGCTTTGCCACCGTGTATCAACAAGCATTTGTACACCTACGTGGTAAGCCCCTCGTCGTCGCAGCATACGCGACTGCCAATGGGTGTGTCCTCTCCCCTTCTATCGAGGCTAAAAAGCTCGGTATACGGGTAGGCATGACCGTGCGAGAGGCCCGCCTCATCTGTAGGGATGTTATCGTGCGTACGCCCGACCCGCCACTTGTACGCGATGTGCATGTGAAATTCAAAAAGATCTTTGGCGATTACTCGCCAATTGTAATCCCTAAATCTATCGACGAAGCGATCCTTGACTTCAGTGGTATGGAATATATTTTGAAACGTGATCTTACTGAGGTAGCGACTGAGATTAAGAAGCGCCTACGCACAGAAATAGGTGAGTGGATATCCTGCAGTATTGGCATTGGCACCAATCGTTTTCTCGCAAAGACGGGCGCATCACTCAAAAAACCTGACGGGCTCGAGGTCATTGATCACACGCGTATTCGGGAAGTGTATGGCAAAATGACACTGATTGATATTTGTGGAATAAACAAGCGGTTTGAAGCACGGCTCAATGCAGCAGGGATCTTTACTCCCCTCCAGTTCTTGGACGCATCTGCCGACAAGTTGAGATACGAAGTATTTCATAGCATCGGGGGCATACAGTGGTATCAGCGGCTCCGCGGATATGAGGTAGACGGGGTTGAATTTGAACGAAAGAGTTTTGGTCAAGATTATGCGCTTGGCAAAAGGACAGGTTGTCCGGAGGAGCTTGCGCGTATCCTTATGAAACTCTGCGAGAAGATGGGTCGACGTCTGCGCCGGAGCGGGCAGGGTGCATATGGTATTCATATCGCGATGCTGTACGCGGACTATACTTTCTGGCATAAGGCGCGAAAAGGTCACAACTTGCTCTATACAACGCAAGATTTATATCGCAGTGCTCTTCTTGTTTTCAACAGTCAACCCCTGCGGAAGGTGGTCACCAAATTAAGCGTTAGTTGTTATGGTCTCGCATCTCATGAGACTGAACAAGAAACTCTGTTTGAAACAGGAACCGAGAAAGCGACTCACGTGTCCGACGCTCTCGATTCTGTCAACAATAAATACGGAGAATACACCATCGTCCCCGCCGTTATGTTGGGGATGAGCGACCTCGTGCTTGATCGCATCGCATTTGGGAGTGTGAAGGAGTTGGAGGATATGTATGCAGTAAGGTCGGGGTAATCCCTTTCGGGAATAATCCAAGGCACAAAAACTATATGGCGTCTTGTGTTTTATGCTCAGTCGAGTACAATCGTCGGATGGAAAAACAAATCGTACAGTTTCTCCAAGAAGTAGAGAAACTCAAATCTACTTTGCGTCATAACTGGACCAAAACAGGGAGACAAGAAAGTGTAGCAGAGCATACATGGCGGATCGCGATGTTATTTCTTATGGTATATGAAGCGTATGGATTGAAAGTAGACCCCTTGAAATGTCTTAAAATGATTCTAATACATGACATACCTGAAATGTATCATGGGGACATACCCGCATGGATGAAAGACGTAAATGAGGAGAAACATTCAAAGCATAAAATGAGAGAAGCAAAAGCATCCCAAAAAATGTTTAAAACACTACCAAAACGACTACAAAAACACTTTGATAATATTAATAGTGAATACGAGAACTATGAATCGGATGAAGCGAAACTCGCGCACGCACTAGATAAAATTGAATCACAGCTACAACACTTAGATTCTGGCCCAAAATATTGGAGCGAAGAAGAGAAAGGGCATCATATGCTTCATTATCCAGACGTTGCTCTGAAGAAATTAAATAATCCGAATATTCAAAAAATCTGGGACGTAATATATAGAGATGTAGAGAAAATTACCTAATTATTTTGGGAAGCCTTAGCAATCTATCTGTTATTTGATTAAGATGATTCATCTCTGAAGCTACCGCTGCGACAATCCCAGAGTGTGTGAGATTACGTAGTTATTACATTCCCCGCAATGACGCGTAATAATTGTCATTTTCCCTGCAAATACTCCCTCACATGTATAGCAGCTTTTGCCCCGTCACCGACTGCCGATGCAACTTGAGCAGTAGCTCCTGATCGACAGTCTCCTGCCACAAACACACCTGGCATACTGGTTTCGAGGTGTTCAGTAGCTTTTACAAACCCCCTTTCATCCATATCAACGGCACCCTTGAGGAAATCAGTTTGTGGAATAAGTCCGATGAATACAAAAACACCATCTACATTTAAATCAGATGTTTCATTCGTTTGAGTATTGTGAATGATCATTTTCTCCAGTCTTTTGTCACCCACAAACTCCTGCACTTTTGTGTTGTAGAGGATAGTTACTTTTTCCGGCATCTGTGCCATCTGTTTTTGCAAGATGTCGCTTGCACGAGCTTTATCACTTCGGACGACAAAGGTAATATGAGAAACAAATTTAGTCAAAAATAGCCCTTCTTGAAAGGCTGAATTACCGGCCCCGATAATGGCAATCTTCTTGTTTTTATAAAATGGGCCGTCACAGGTGGCACAGAAATGAATTCCTCGGCTAATAAGATGATCTTCTCCTTTGGCACCCGAATGACGATACTCTGAGCCTACTGAGATAATGATTGCCTTTGCAAAATAGGTCCCATCGTCTGTCTCAATTTTTTTGTACTTACCTTCATAGTGAATACTGGTCACCCCAGCCGAAACAATATGGGTATTAAACCGTTCTGCTTGCGCGAGCATCTTTTGAGAGAGCTCAAATCCACTAATTCCCTCGGGGAAGCCGGGGTAATTTTCAATGAAATCTGTCGTTGCTGCCTGCCCACCGGTCACCTTTTTCTCAAATATGGTGGTATCGAGTCCTTCTCGGGTTGCATAGATTGCAGCAGTCATACCAGCTGGGCCACCACCGATAATAGCGAGGTCAAGATGCCGGTCACTGGGTTTTTTGAGTAAACCGAGCTTTTCAGACAACTCTGCGTCAGTAGGTTCCACGAGAATTACTCCATCGGAGAATACGATGGTAGGGATCCGTCGTTGACCTTTGTTTATTTTTTCTACTGCTTGGGCGTATTCGGGCTTGGCATCGGTGTCAAAATATTCATAGGAAATATTGT
>JAGOLU010000043.1 GCA_017993865.1 Candidatus Woesebacteria bacterium | reverse complement strand
ACTCCATGAAATATTCCCTGAGGCAGGATTTATTCTTGAAGAAGGACAAGATTCAGAGCTGGCTGAATATAATTGGGCGATTGACCCCATTGATGGGACCAAATTCTTTTCTACGCTATATCCTGTGTATTTCACCCAAACCGCGCTTATGCATGGCGATGACCCCGTCCTCACCGTTATCTACGCTCCCGTGTTAAAACAAGCATTTCATGCGATCAAGGGTCAAGGTGCCTATCTGAACAATACAAAACTTCAGATTTCGTATCAAGGACCACTCATCAAATCTCTGGTGAACCTAGAGATTGGGGAAATCGACGAAAACGGACCTTATAGTCGGCTCCTCAACAAAATTGGTCCGAAGGTTAAAAGACTGTGGGTATTGTCGGGGATCATGGCACCCTATCTGGTTACTAACACGGTACAAGCATATATTCATTACTACAACGGAGTGAATCACGTGTACGATCTCGCCCCACGATGGCTTTTGCATGAAGAGGCGGGAGCTGTAGTCAAGAAACACAAGGTCGAAGGGAGAGAGCTCTTCATTTGCGCCCACCCCACACTGGCTGAAGAGATTGAGAGTGTACTTGAAGTTTCATAACCGCTTATTGATCGGCATATTGAATAGGCAATAAGCTCAAACTACTCTATAACCTATCTATAGGCATCTTAGTGTTGCACATGATATCTATCTGCATCATCTAGGCTCTAATTCATAAATTGAAAATTAATGCGCGGATCTATTGCCTTTTGAGCTTCAGGTCAATATAAGGTATAATATGGGTATGGCAGAAATAACACTTGCTCCAGAGGGAAAGCTAGAGCTCTCCCAGATTTCTCAAGCACTCATTCAGGCAACCAAAGCCCTGAGGCCTCGCCCCAAACCGGACGACTACACCAAGATCTCCGTCTCACGAGCGGTGAGCTTTTTTGCTATTGCCTACGAGAAAGTACGAAACACTATCGAATTTCGCGAAGAACACCTCATGCGTAGAGCTGCTATTGAGCGAATAGCCAAACGCCGGCTATCTATGAACCTCACCGGCAAAGGAGAAGGGTCTAACATAGTTCGAGAGCTCTTATGGGCCCGATACTTCCCACCAGATTCTCTCTCTGAAATAGACTCGGCCGACGTTCAGGCTATTATTGACATTTATATTAACCTCCGCGCAGCGCTCATTACGGGCAGGCCTCGTGACACAATCCGGTACTTAGACGAGTTCTTGTACGATCTTCTTACCTGCGAAATAGAAGAGGTGCTAACCCCAGACATTGCACAGCGAGAAAACATTTTTACCTACTTTATATTCCAGATACTCAAAGATAAAATCAAAATTCCCGATATACAGCCTGATATCCAAAACGCATTTTTGCTCACCACCATTGAAAAAACATACCGAAAATCTGACATTGCATATCAGCGCTACCACTTATTCAACGTGTTCTACCAACCAATAGCCAAATATTCGGTGAATGACCTCAAGGACCTTGCCCCCAAACTCCCGAAGATATTCGAAAAGATCGACGATACACTCAAAAATCCAATGATTGACAAGATTGGTAAATTTGTCAAAAAACAACTCCCTCCATTCCTCATACTTTTCGATCTGATAAAGACATATTCTCAAACAGATTTGAAGGCGCTGTTTTCGGACAAAGAAAAACTCTGGACAGAGGTTGAGCTTCTGTGTCGGCAGAAATACGCCGGAGTCCAAAAACGTCTCCGTGGTTTGGCGGTTCGATCTTTGATTTATGTATTTATCACCAAAATGCTCCTTGCCATCGTGTTGGAGGGGCCATTGTCCCAATATTTCTTCGGTGAGATAGAGTGGATATCTATTATTATAAACTCACTCTTCCCTCCATTCTTCATGCTCGTCATTATTTTGTTCAACCGCGTGCCAGATGAAGAAAACACTAAACGCATTTTCCAAAGAATCGTTAATATTCTTGATGCCGATGAGTCATTTGAGAAAAAGGTTGTTCTTATAGCCCAAAAAGCAAAGTCTCGCAGACCAGCCTTACAGGTTGGTTTCACGCTGTTTTATACGGGGACATTCATAATTACATTCTTCTTGATCTGGCTGTTGCTCACCGCGCTCCATTTCAATGCAATAAGCCAGCTTATCTTCTTATTCTTTGTCTCAACCATTGCATTCTTTGCACACAGGATCAAAAACGTTACCAACGAGTATAAACTCATCGAAAAAGACTCTTTTTTTACACCATTTTTGGATTTCTTCTTTATGCCAATGCTTGCCATGGGGAAGTTCTTCTCAAGCGAACTCGCCAAACTCAACTTCTTTACGTTCGTTTTCGACATACTCATTGAAGCACCTTATAAGTTAATTATCGAAGTGGTCGAGGAGTGGATTAGCTTTACTCGAACCAAAAAGGAGGAAATAATATGAGCAATCATTTTACCAAAGCACTAATTTTTGAACTTGACGGAACCGCAGTTTCCCAAAAACCAAAAACAAAACCGTCAAAGGTGGTTGTTGATTCGATTATGCAGGCACACGAAAAAGTTGCAGTAGTGTTTGCGACAACCCGTAACTGGAAATCAGCCAAAGACTTGGCTAAGCTCCTCAACATCAGCGCTCCATGTGTCACTTTGGGCGGAGCCCAAGTAGTAGATTCTGCCACTGGAAAGGTGATATGGGAACAAGATCTTGACCCTGGAGTACCCGCCAAAATTCTTGATATTGCCAAAGAATTTGACGCGAAAGTGTTTAACTACGACACAGGTAAGTTCATATCACCAAAATCATACAAGATCAAACCCGTTGTGCCAGTGATTGCTTTGCAAATTGATGACAAAGCATCCAAAGAGATGTTAAAGCAGATTAAGAAAATTCCCTTGCTCAATGTCGAGACATTCCATGCCCTAGAAAAAGGCTTCACTCAAGTGAATGTTAAGCACATCTATGCAACGAAGTTTATGGCTCTCCAAACAATTTCTAAGATTCTCAAGCTTAATCCCAAAGAGTGTGTGGGTGTTGGAGATGCAGCAGCAGATATTACACTTCTCAACTTTTGCGGAGTGAAAGTTGCGATGGGCAGCTCAACCTATCGACTCAAGGAGCTTGCTCAACACATTGCGCCTACGATCGAAGAAGATGGGCTCGCGTGGGTCGTACAGAAATTCATCCTCAACACATAACTCATGCGTATTGGCTTTTTTGATTCCGGTATAGGGGGGGTCTCTATCGCCCAAGCGGCCATGAAGAACCTTCCACAATATAGCTATGTCTACTTCGCAGACGACACACATATGCCGTATGGTAACAAAAATCTAGAATCACTCTACCAGCTCACAACCAACGCGCTCGAAACACTGTTTGCTAAAGACTGTCGCCTCGTTATCCTCGCATGCAACTCGGCGAGCTCTGTCTTGCCAAGGATACAACAAGAGTGGCTTCCCAAAAGACATCCTGACCGAAAAGTTCTCGGTGTGATTAGGCCAACAGCTGAGCATATGGGTGCGCTTCCCGCAGATGCAAAGGTTTTCGTTTTGGCCACACCGATCACGGTTGAATCTCAATCATATACTCGCGAGCTTCACAAAATAAACATGACTTGTGATTTTAATAGTGTTGCGTGTCCCCGATTGGCCGAAGCAGTAGAGTATAGCGTCGATCATTCAAAAGATCCCACAATATACTCATTGTGTGAAAAATATTTAAGTACTGTGCCCAAAAATACCCAGGTCGAAATGTATACTGGATGTACTCATTATGCCTTTATTTCAGATATGATCACAAAACTTCGCCCAAACGCAGTAGTCCATAACCAGAGTCAAATAGTCGCAGAACAGCTAGTAGATTACCTAAAGCGTCATTCTGAAGTAGATTTGTCATTAACAAAGCAAACGGGCATACAGCCAGAAATTCTCTGTGATTCGGGCGAACCAAGATATATACTGAAATTACAGAAGACATTTACACACAATTTCTCTTCCGTATGAATAAATCTCCTGATAATAAATCAAAAAACGTCGTGATCATCGGCGATGGAGCATGGGGAAATGCACTCAAAACTGTTATCGCCTCTCATTGCCCTGGGGTAGAGATGTGGGATCGTAAATTTGATTTGAGTAATGCTGACGTGATCGTGCTTGCGGTGCCGACTATCGCAATTCGTGATGTGCTTTCTCGGGCCAACCTAAAGCCTGGATGCATAATCATAAATACCTCAAAAGGAGTAGAGCAAAACTCTCACTTGTTACCGTTCCAAATCGTGAATGAAATGATGGGCGATGCAGAGTATTTCACACTGATCGGGCCTAGTTTCGCTAGTGAAGTAGTTGAGAAAATCCCTACGATCGTGAATATTGGATACAGGAATCCAAAACACGCTGACTATGTCAAAAGCCTATTCCAAACGAGTACTTTTCATGTCAGAATGACAATTGACGTAGAGGTGATAGAGCTTTTTGCAGCTTTTAAAAACGTCTACGCCATAGCCGCAGGAATTGCTCATGGTATTGGGCTCAAAGCGAATACACAGGCAAAACTGACTGTGCTTGCCCTCGAAGAGCTCTACAGCATGATGCGCACGCTCAACCTTACCATCAGCAGCGAGTCGCTCGCGGGCACAGTGGGAGATCTCGTGCTCACCACATACAGCGAGGAAAGCCGCAACTATCGCTTTGGAAAGGCTCTCGTAACTCTTTCGACTGAAGATGCGCTCAAGCTCATCGCTTCTACCGTCGAAGGCTACAATACTGCATCCTCCATACATTTCCTTGCCCAAAAATACTCCGTTCACCTTCCGCTCGCGCAGATCGTGTATGATATTATCATTCAGAATGATCCCAAGAATACCAAGGCTCAATTTTCCCAATTCCTAGAAGAAGTTTAATATATGAGTCTATCTATCCTCGCACTCATTGGCTACCTAATCGGGAGTATTCCTTTTGGCTACATTGTCGGCGCGCTTCATAATATAGATCTTCGAAAAGTTGGGAGTGGAAGCACCGGAGGAACCAATGTGTTTCGAGCACTCGGAATAAAGTGGGCAGCCTTGTCGGGGTTGTTGGATCTTGCAAAAGGGCTGGTGTTTATGGTCTTTCTTGCATTTTTCACCTCACTTGATACAGAGACTCGGTTTTACCTTGCTATTTTCCCTATACTCGGCCACATATATCCAGTCTGGCTCAAGTTCAAAGGAGGTAAGGGAGTAAGTGTTGCGTTTGGGAGCCTCACATTTTTGTTAGGAATTCCCTTTAGCATGGTGTCCGTAGTAATATGGGTTGTTTCACTAAAAGTCATTAAGATAATGAGTTTGGTAAACCTTGTTCTGTTCTTTATCCTGCCAATCTACGTTTTTGTGGTGACTCAATCTGTATCACAAACTATGGCAAGTGTCGGCATTGGCCTCATAATTTGGTGGGCTCATCGTGAGAATATTCAAAGACTTCTTACCCATACTGAGAAAAAACTCAGTATATAATAGTCACTTCATGAATCGAGAGTAAACTAGTCTGAAAGTGGAAGACTCTTTCGCAGTAAAAACAGCCAGTAGGTAAACAACTATGGAAACTATTTCTCATATTGAAATTCGTCGCATGCTTATCGGAGGATACTTGCGCGTTCTCTCTCAAAAAGATCAGATAAACAAAATCAATCTGTTTCCGGTTCCAGATCAGGACACTGGGAGTAACCTGGTCCGTACACTCAAAGGTGTATACAGCGTGCTCGAACATGTGAGCTTTTCTGATATGGCAAGTCTGCGCTACGAAGTGTTGGAAGGTGCGCTAACCATGGCGGCGGGAAACGCCGGCATAATTACCACAAGTTTTTTGGGCGGGTTTTTGGAGACGTTGACCGATGATGCTACCCCAACAATCCTTATCCGTGCGTTCGCCGAAGGATACACAAAAGCCTACGAGTCAGTTCAGAATCCAAAATCAGGGACCATACTCGATGTCATGCGCGCAACATCCGAGTCAATCAGCGCCTTGCACGATACATCTTCTATAAAAGTTGTTTTAGAAGCCGCGCTCAAAGCATCTCAAGAAGCACTCAAAACAACAGAAAGCCAGATGGACGTGTACCGAAAGTCATCGGTAGTAGATGCGGGCGGCCTTGGATTTACGCTTCTATTAGAGGGTTTTGTGAAGGGTTACTCAAATGTAAGTTTGCATGTACCAACCGTCTCTCACTCCAACACGAATTCAAAAGTACTGATAGAAATAACAGAACAGAGGTTCGAGGTTGTCTCTCTCCTTGAGTCTCTCAAAACTGATCGAGAGACGATTCTCTCAAAACTCATTCCGTGTGGAGATTGTATTGATATCGTCGAAGTGAACGATAAAATGAAGATCCATATCCATACTGACCAACCGAATACGGTGGTAGACATGATCTCTGAGTTTGGCTCTGTAGTTCATATGAAGACGGTGGATATGAATGTGGGGGAGAGTGAGATGTCTGATGATAAAAAGAGCTCTATTGGCTTGGTGACGGATGAGGGGGCGGCTCTCTCACTCGCATATGCCACGGCAAATGATATTGCTGTCGTCCCATTTCAGATAACCTGGGACGAAGTGAGTAAAGATTCAGATCTGGAGGGAATGAATTTTTATGAAAAGATGCGCCATCTCCGGCGCAACGCATCCGCGGTCTCACTCCCCAAAACATCTCAGCCATCGGCATATGCATTTATCAAAGCGTTCAAAGATCAGCTTCAAAAATATGATCACGTGGTTTGCATAGTAACCTCATCAGCAGTATCGGGGACATTTAACAGCGCGCTTCACGCACGCAATCAGCTATCATCCGACCAAAAAGACCGTGTGCATATCCCCGACGTACAACAAGCACTTGCAGGACAAACACTCCTCGTGCACGCTGCGGTAGACCACATCCAAAAACAATATGATATCCACACGCTCCTGAGGCATCTTGCAAAAAGAGCAAAAGAGATTGATGTGTTTGGATTTGGGCATGATGCATATTGGGTTGTCAAAGGAGGGAGGCTCGGCGCCAACAAAGGCAAGATTCTCACCGCCATACACGACATTGGCATCCAACCGATTGTTGGGCTGAAGAAAGGAAAGTTAGGACTAAAGAGTTTCGCAAAGCGGAGATCGTCGATAGCAGATATGGCATATCGATATATGATGCAAAAATATGGTGATGCTCCGGGCACATATAGCGTTGTTATCCATCATAGCGATTGTCCTGCAGAAGTCACCAAAGTGAGAGATAAATTAGCAAATACTCAATTCACGATCGTCGATGAAGCAGTGCTATCTCCAATCGTCGGGGTCCACACTGGTCCAGATGCGATGAT
>JAGOLU010000042.1 GCA_017993865.1 Candidatus Woesebacteria bacterium | reverse complement strand
CATCAAGCAGTCTTTTGACAATCTTGGGGTGTGTCTGGTGCGACTGCAGCTCTGGCACCGCATCTTGAGAATCCTGGACAATCACAATGTCTGAGCACCATGACAGTGAGTTGAGGCACCTATTGATAGCTTCCTTCTCGTTTTTGTAAAGTATTACTGTTGAAATCATACAAATATCACTGTAGCACAAATTCAAAGATTGTGGGTAGTACTGGGCTCGAACCAGTGACCTTTGCAATGTGAATGCAACGCTCTACCAACTGAGCTAACCACCCAAAGAACCTCAACACCCCATACCTAAAAAAATGTTGACTGTGTTTGATTGTTCGACTTCCATCCGCCGAGTCGGCGGAGAGCTAACCACCCTTTTCCCCAAAGTCAATGCTTGTATTATATAGTGTTATTGATTAGAATGAACGCCATGTCGATCCTCAAAGGTGTCATTGGATTTGTGATGGATATGCTCGAGACAATCGTATTTGTCGGAGCTATGTTCATCGTTGTTAACTATTATATCCTACAACCAAGCCAGGTGCGTGGCAGCTCAATGTTGCCTACCCTCCACGATAACGATCGAATTTTCGTTAGTAGAGTGACCTACAAACTCCGTAAGCCAGAGCGCGGAGATATTGTAGTCCTTAACTCTCCCGAAAATAAAGAAATAGAGTTTGTAAAGCGTGTTATTGGGATCCCTGGTGACACCATCGAAATTGCGAACTGCAAGCCTCCATTCCGCACTGAGTGCGATTTAGTAGTGAATGACCAGACACTCGACGAGAAGTACATAAAAGACAAGACCCAACTGTATGAAAACTCTATTTACCAAGAAGGTCAGACTTTAACTGTGCCTGAAGAGAATGTCTTCGTCATGGGAGATAACCGCACAGGGTCACTTGATAGCCGTATATTCGGACCAATTCCAGAAGACAGTATTATTGGAGTAGTGTTTTTCCGATACTTTCCTTCAAGCACGGTGGGTATGATCAAGAATCCGTATTCTTCCAAATCTGAGTAATCAGAAATCAGGATCAAATCGATATTTTTCTTCTGAGATTTTTGGTGTGGAAGGTTCTTCTTGCGGCATACTGTCGATAATTGGGTCAGTAACGACGTTCTCCACGCGCGCATCCCCCCCACCATCTTGGTCATTCGGTCCGACTAGAGAGAGCTCGGGACCATCTTGTGGTGTTTCAATTGGGGGCTGCCCTTTCTTCTTGCGGAATCTATTCGCAAACAACTCGATAAACGTAGATGTCGTAGCCAAGTTTCCAGGCACTTCGATAACGATTTTTGCCTTAATTCTCGTTTGAATGATTGATACGTTTGCATCATTACCCAGAGATGACTCGATCCTCGATTTAGTTGCATTTAATCGATCTTTTGAGGTGTATTTACCGGTACTGTCAATAAGGTACAATATTTCGCGGATGCGTTTTTCGGTGGCAGAGACATTCAGGCTTTTCTGGAGTATCTCTTCGTAGAGTTTAAGAATATCTTCTTGTTTCTTAAGGCGAGAGATCAGAATAAGATGAGTAAAGGTGAGCTGTTTACTCCAATACCCATCTATGACCATTTCGGGTAGCTTCATGACACGGATGAGGTGAGATAAATACGAGGGTTTAATCTCGAGTTCTTTTGCTAAATCTATATTGCGGATAGAGTGCTCACGCAAAAGTTGCACGACAAGCTGAGCCTGCGTCAGAGGGTCTGTGTGCAGTTTAATCACGTTAATCTTGTTGCGCATAGCTTCGTGATGTTCCATGAGAGTAGTATACACTATATCAGAAGCACACAAGTGTTTTCTTAGACAACACTCACGTATTGCTTGTCTCGGCGTTTGTAGAATTTCACGGTACCGTCTTTGAGTGCCATGAGCGTGTAGTCATTTCCGCACAAGACATTCTCTCCAGGAGTGAACTTTGTTCCTCGTTGGCGGATGATGATGTTTCCTGCCTTGACAGCCTGACCACCATAGATCTTCACTCCAAGCCGTTTGGAGAATGAATCTCTGTTTCCTTTTGCTGCTTTTTGTGCTTTTGTATGTGCCATATTTTATATGCTCAGCCAAAGGCTGATCCGCCTTTGGCGGAAATGACCGATGTCTAACTTATACTGACAGGATTTTAAGCTTAGTAAGTGTTGGGCGGAAGCCTCGCACATTACGATATCGAACTTTTGCCTTGAATTTTGCGACTCGAATCTTGGTGCCTTTCCCTGATTCCAGAATCTCTGCAGATACAGACTTATCAAGTTGTGGTGCTCCGAGAGTAACTTTGCCTTCTTCGGTAAATGTAGCAAGAGCTGGGACTTCAATTTTGTCACCTACACTCCCCTCTACCTTATCTACCACGATTTCATCGTTTGGTTTGACAATGTATTGCTTTCCACCGGTTTTGACAACTGCGTATGTAGCCATGAACTGTAATTATAGCGTACGATGATTATTTTTCAATAGCGCAGATGCACGCAAGTTCGCGGAGCGATGAGGGATTCAATTCTGTATTAAATTACGCATAACGGCACGTATTGACATATACTATAGGTTTGTGTATAATCTTGCATATCTAAACAATAATTCCGAGGTTTTGCTCTATCCAGAAAGTCCGAGGAAAAATCTCTTTCTTCCAACTTCTTGGATATACAAGCCTATAGTCAGCGCTCAAATGTGAACGCTATTATCTGCTTGTTTCCAAGAACGTGATAGCTCTTTTTCTTTTCCAATACGCTTGGATTCTCGAAGAAGATTATCGCTCTTTCAAAAATCGCGGAAACACAGTAGATTATTTGTTTTGCGCAAGTTTCGATATTCAACTGTGGAGTGAGATTGTGCGGACAACCCTTTGTACATACAATCTCCTCTACAGTTGAAGCAGCTTTGCTGCTCGCTGTATCAGACTGGAGATCTCGGTATCCCGTTATTCAAACCCTCTTTCCCCCTAGGAAGGGAGAGACGCCTAACAAGGCTGAATGTTCGGAATACACCAAGATCGGGAGCCGCCAAATGGCGGCCACCGTTGCTCCTGAATGTCTGGGGAGCGAAACTATCGAACATATTTGGTCGCTGCGCTGGCTGAACGCCTATGCGCCTGCGACCACAAGTACATGGAGGACATGATGTCTTTAGCACAGATTTTTCGGGCTGACATACCAGAAAAACAATCCCGCGAATCTCGGGAAGACTTCGAGGGTCGCCTGCGGAGATTGTTGACCGAGGGCGAGATCGCCCACGGTTACCAGCTGCAGAACGGCCGTCTCTTGAAACGGATGCATCGGGCGCAGATTGACCGCCCAACACAGGGCGGAGAAGCCTTCTTGACAGCCCTGATGGCGGCATTAGGTAATTTTGAGTTCGCCTTCGGGTGGGCTAGGATTGACGATGGTATCTACCACCTGGGCGCTAACCTTGAGTTCATGGACGACTTCGACATGGTCGAGGTGGTCTGGTGAACGCTTCAGGCTGGGACCTGGAAGCGAAGTTAGTCGCTTGGTACAAGTGGGAGATCATGGGAAAGCAGGGGACTAAGCCCTCTTATCCCGTCATCCCCGCGTACGAGAGTAACCCACAAGCAATTCGGGCTCGCTGTTACGAGCTCGCGCAGGATCAGATCCTCCGCGAGGCAGAACGCCTCCAAGCCCGGCAAGCAAACCACGCCTCCCGCTTGGAGGCGCTGAGAGACGCCCAGGAGGGGTATTAAAAATGGGCGTAATGACCTCTACAGACGCAACCCGGTTCTGTGAAAGTCTGAAGAGATCTAACACGAATCGGGAATTTCAGCGGGGGGCGCAGAACATGCTCGATGCGCTCCCCAAGACCACGATTATCAGCGAGGAGGCTACCCCGATTGCTATCGCATTCATTTGCGGCTCAAATCGGGGCTACCAGTACCGACTGGGAGCCTTTACGTTGGCAGTTGGGGTCGGCTGTACCTTCGAAGGAGATGCCTGGGAAAGGATTGCAAAACAATTCAGGCAGCTCCAAGGAGGCGGCTCATGAAAAAAACGATAGCGCTGTGTTTCCGCGCTATCCCTTTTCTTAAAAAGCATAGCTTTTTGGGCAGAGGGATAGTCAATCTTATACAAACAGTAGTGTCTCTCCCACCTCTACAGACTCCGCTCTCACTTTCCGCTTAATATATTCGATATCTCCCGCGAATTGTTTGGGAACTTGAATATTCACCAGCTCATGTACCCCAATATTTTTTTCTTTCCGCATCCCTTGAATGGTGCGAACAAGATCGCGCACATCTCCCTCGTGCTGTAATTCTTGTTCGGTGACCACAACTTCTGGGTTAGGGTATCGGATTCTACCGTTTACTACGATATTTTTGATATTCAGTTCATCGAGCACCGTTTGCCACGTGTTATCTTTGATGTTGCTGCAGTCTGCATCAATCGTGATCTCAAGCTTTGCAAGTGGCTTTCGGACTTTCCAGGCATTCGTTTTTCGGATTTGATGCCCGATCTCACAGATTTGACGTGCAATGGCGGTGTTTTGTTCAAGCTCGGAGTGAATATCTTTTGTATCTACCTTTGGCCATGGTTGCAAATGGACAGACTCAGCACCGGTAAGTTTGCGGTACAAGTATTCGCTGTGGAAGGGCACAATCGGGGCAATTGCGCGGAGGAACCGTTCGAAAACGTATGCTGTTGTTTCGTAATATGCTTTTGCATCTTCAGTAAGCTCTCCATTCCCCACTCTGTCGCGGCTTCTACGTACGTGCCACTTGGACCAATCGTTTACAAAATCAATCATCTGTGCAACGGTGGTAGACGTGTCATATTCTTCAAGCGATGCAGTTATGGACTTGATCGTAGAATGTAGCCGCGAAACGAGCCATATATCTAAGACATTCTGCATTTCTTTTGGCGCCTCCTGCATAGTCGCATTTGAGCTTTGATATCCATCTACCTTTGCATATGTTTCATAAAAGTTCCAGATGTTGAGAAGCGGAATGATAAATTTGCGCAGTTGATCTCGATATTCTTGTTCAGAAATGCATATATCTTCTGCTTTGGTGATGGGTGAGCCCAAGAGATAAAGTCTGAGCGCATCTCCTCCGTACTTCTCCATTACTTCTTTGGGATCTGGATAGTTTTTATAGTTCTTACTCATTTTCCTTCCATCAGTACCCAAAATTACTCCGTTTACTAACACGTTTTTGAATGCAGGTTTGCCGTATATCGCCGCTGCAATAACATGCAGCACATAGAACCACGCACGAATCTGGCCGGTGTATTCACTAATAAAATCTGGTGGATAGAAGCTCTGAAGATACTCTTTTTGTCTCTTAGCACTTAGTTCGGTGCCATCAGTATCAAACGGGAAATGTCGCTCAGCAAACGAGGCGGAGCCCGCTTCTATCCAACTATCGAGCACTTCAGGAACCCGATGTGCTCCTTTACCACATTTGTTACAGGGCACAGTAACCTCATCAATATCTGGTTTGTGGAGCTCATCAATTGTGCGTCTAGATGCTTTTTCTAACTCTGCGATTGAGCCAGGAACAAATCGTTCACCACATTCACACTCCCACACAGGCACCGGTGATCCCCAATAGCGGCTGCGCGAGATACACCAATCGGGAGCACCTTCCATACTTTTCAAAAATCTACCGTGTTTGAAATGGCCAGGATACCAATTTACTTTTTCGTTGGTTTGCGCCATCAGGGTTTTGAGATTCTGAACATTTACATACCATGCCTCTTGTGGGTTATAAAAGAGTCGAGTGTGACAGCGCCAACAGTGGGCAATGGTGTGCAGATGTTTGGGGTCTTCGTGGAACATTAAACCTCTTTTTGAAAGATCTTCATTCACCAGTGCATTGACTTTGGTTAGGTAAACCCCACCCCACCCGTTTGGATTATCGGCAGTGAGTTTTCCTTCGTCATTCACATTTCGAACGATTTGGATGTTGTCGCGTTGCATTACTTTTAAATCTTCTTCACCATAGGGAGCAAGAGTCACAATACCGGTCCCCTCGTCGGCCGTCACAAATGTGTCTGCAACAATAACATGGAGTTGTTTATCCTTCTCCGGCTTATAGAAATCGTAGTGTCCTTCGTATCGCGAACCGACCATCTTTTGCCCTGTTTGTGTACTTAGTATTTTTATATCTTCGAGTGTGACCCCTTTCGCGGCAAAAACTTTTTCAAGGGTTGGCTCAGCAAGTACATATTTTTCTCCCTTGTATTCTACCGTCACATAGGTGAGATCAGGATTGACCGCTAGCGCGGTGGTTGTAAGTTTGGTCCACGGCGTGGTAGACCAAGCGAGGAAGTAGGTGTTCTCTTTACCAACTGCTTTATATTTATACGTATTGGCAGGCTCTGTAATCTCTTTATAATTTTCATTGGCATCCATCGCGACCTCAAAATTTGATATGGGCGTTGAGCAATGGGGACAAAAAAGTGAGACGCGCAAACCCTTATAAATATGACCTTTTTCGTACATTTGTTTAAAAACCCACATCACAGACTCCATATACTCACGATCCATAGTGCGGTACGAGTTTTTAAAATCAACCCACCTACCCACGTGGTCTACATACCATTCCCAAGCGCTGGAGACATCATTTACATATAGCTTACACTCATCAATGAATTTCTTAACCCCCACTTTTTCCTCAATTTCACGCTTGGATTTAAGCCCAAGAGCATTCTCTACTTTATTCTCAGCCGGAAGGCCATGGCAATCCCAACCCCAGACACGTCTAACCCTATAACCTTGCATTGTCTTATATCGAGGGAAGACGTCTTTGGGAATGCTGGAGAGTAAGGTTCCGTAGTGTGGCAAGCCGGTGATGAATGGGGGCCCGTCCAGGAAATTCCACTGTTTGTCTGCGGGGCGCTCCTCAACTGACCGCTCAAAAATCTTGTTCTGCTTCCAGTATTCAATTATTTCTTGTTCGGTCTTGAAGTATTGCGAGACAATTAGGGCTGTTTCAGCTTGCTTTTTTGGTAAGGGTTGAGTAGGGATATGTTTATCAGACATAGTTCATGTATTTTACCAGGGCCTCTTGACAACAACAAGGTATATTCTTGCACCTAACTGCTTATAGGGTAATTGTTGTATAATTATCGAAATGTTTACGCAAATAAAAAGGAACATTAAAGCCCTGTCATCCAAACAAAAAATCTCCATTTTTTTCTTATTTTTCAGCTCGACATATTTTCTGCTCCGTTGTGTCGCTCTCGACCAACTATATATGGTTCATGATGAGCGTGATATCGTGTTTTCCGCCTGGTCATTAGCTAAGTCAGGTAAAGATTTGTTCGGCCACATATTCCCCATAAGTTTTGAAGGCATAAGTCCCAATGACCCTCTCATTTCCATCTGGTTTTCGGCGCTTTTTTGGTTATTAATACCTCTTAAAAACGTGTTTTTAGCACGATTGCCCTTTGTGTTCATCTCGTCGTTTGCCCCATATCTTATATATCTGATCGTTCATAAAATTACGAAGG
>JAGOLU010000041.1 GCA_017993865.1 Candidatus Woesebacteria bacterium | reverse complement strand
GGATGTCTTTTTTGGAAAGCTCCCTTGAGAGAGCATCGTCTGAAAACATAGGGATCGACTGTACGCCATTTTTGATACGTTTGGGTACGACGTCGGCGCTAATATAGGCAGGAAATGCCTTTTGTGCGTGAACGAGATCTACACATCCATACACAGGCTCATCTTTGGGTGCGTACACATCATCAAACACTTCTCGTATACCTTCTTCGCCTTCGTAATAGCGCACGGTTGGTTTACCCACCGCAAGCTTGTATTTCTTGGATAATTCGGGCATGCGTTGCGTAAACAGATGCTCTACCGACCCGAGCTCGCCCCGGCGCTTGGCGATAAGCTGCAGAACGACCGAAGGGTGTGAGGGGGTATAGACCGTAACACCCGCACGCACAGACTCAAAAACCACACCCAATTCCTTCAGTTTCGCTAAGGACGCATAGGTGATTCCGCGCTTCAAGCCTGCAAGGGTTGCCAGTTTTGAGGCAGATTGTGTGCCTGCGGAGAGCATGGTCTCATAGATTATCGCTTCCTTCTCGGTAAGCCCGGCGGCTTGGAGAATAGTGGCGAGTGAGGTGGGCACGGTTTTCTGACTCATAGATGGGTCATTGTAGTGAAAAGGAACATAGGTGTCAATAGGTAGTGACAGGAAATATGAGAAGAGGTGATGGTGTCAATGCCTATTGACAGACAGCCTATAATATAGTAATATACGTGATATGAAAAAAGAACTTAGGCGATTCATCAGTCTTGCTTTGGTTACAGCACTTCCTGTTATTTCGGCAGGGTGCGACGGCAAGAGAGACACACCTGCAATCCCCACTCCGGTTCCGGTACCCTGCCTGGGGTCGACTGCTGGCGTTGACTGGAAAGTTGACTTAGGGACCAGATCAGTCATACCACTTCCCGATGTCCCACCCAACGAAGGTTACGTGGGGTCTACTGACAGGAAACTAACTGTGCTGTGTGACGAGTTCGGAAATACGATCTATGAAGGGCTCACCGAAAGATTAGTTTTGACTTCAGCAACACCCTCTCCATCACCCGAGGTCACTCCAACTCCTAAAGTACGATCGGCGACACCAACACTTACGCCCACCTACACTCCCACAAGCGAACCAGTGAGGCTTGACACCCCAATTAACTATCTTCCCCCAGACTGTGCAGTTTTAGCACAAGGAGGTTGGGTCGACCAAACAGACACCATGCCCGGCGGATGTCAAGATTCAACCTATTATCGTGTATGTGGACCAGCTGAGGATACGCGGTGCATGTACGACCTCGAAGGATTTGACAATTCGGCCGTGAGACGCATTATCCCGTACGGCGACGGAACAGAGTTGCAGTGCGACGACGGCTCGACACGCACAAATGTTTCTAGCGGTGATGCATGGAATGCATGTATGGAAATATACCAACAAGCAGCAGGGGAGCCACCCTCACATGAATTACCCCTTGGGTCACAGACAATTTTTGGATGCATCTTCCCTGGTATGGAAGCAGAAATGGCAGCAAAGGGATTCCTGGTAGGGAGGGTTGCCGTACATATAAATAGAGACACAGACTTGGCAGAGCGTGGGCTTGGAGCGGGAAGAGGGGTGTTGTGCGAACTTGCTCCACAAAAATAAGCAAACAGGATCGATATAAGGCTTCGATTTTATTCATTTAATTTTTTCTTTATGAATCACAAAGAATATCGCAATCTGTTTAAGCCACAAAGTCCGAACCTACTGGAAGCCCAAAACGGCTCGCCCAAGTGGAACGTTTCGCAGATGGTGGCGGATTTAGGTCATTATGGCAGATATAAGGAAGCGAAGATGCTTGCGGGCGCAGATCGTGAGAGAATGTCGAAAAGCAAAACACCGCTTAATCCTAGAATAACAGGAGACGTCCTTACGGGCCTTCGCGCTGATGCCCTCGTTGAGGAGGGCACATCTGTGTGGGCGGGCCACAGAGCCTTTGAGCGTTACGCTAGTGCTATCCTTTTTAGTGCGGTAGTGGGTACGGTATATTCCATTACAACGGGCAATGTCGATGGAGGTTTCGGTATAGTGGGCGGAACAGAAGCTCTGGTCCTTGGGCCGAGAGCAGTATTGGCAGGAGTTCGGGCCCATCATAGACATAAGCTCCATGAGGATGAGGCCGTAGCGGGGCATTAAACTTCACTCGCCAGATAAGGGAAAAGCCCTGTTCCAGATGCGATAGTTACATCCGTCAATAGGCGTTGACAATTAGCCTCACCGAGCACTACAATGGGGGCGTTACTTGTTATTCATAACATATGGTCAACGAACAAACTGTTGGTTCACCTGAACCCGGATTAGCTCTCGATGCACAGCTCGGACTCGATTCTTTACGACAAACATACCTCGCTACTTTGATTAACCAGGTTAGAGAATCTTTAGTAGCAGTGCCAACACGACCTCCCTTTAGTTTGCGCGCGGACACCTCTGCCGCAATAAGCACGCCTGATGAGATTGGCGATCCCGATTACATTGTTGGGGATCTTGGTCTAGGCACTTTAAATTCTGTGCTTGCAAACCCATCGGAGCTTCAAGCCACACTATCTTCCAACAAGCTAGAGGCATATTGGGGTGGTAGCAGTGGGGAATCAAAAACCGAAAAAGAACTTTCAGATACATTAAACAAACTCAAGAAACTCATCGCATTTTTGGAGGCGATGACGAAAGCATTACACCAACAGAAGGCGACCCTTGCCGATACAGAAGAGGCTGACAAAGATGCTCTCTCAACCGACAGTGCAGCACAGAAGAGGAATACCATTCGTGGAAACATAGATGCGACATTGGAAGAGATCGGCAGCCCTAAGGCAAAGCAAGGGCTAATAGCATTGAAAGGTCTTGCTCTAAAAACACAGGAGTATATCGCAACTACTTGGAATAATGTAGATGAGGCGACAGCTGTAGTGCAATCAGAGGCTCCAGTTGAGAATGCGTGAGATCGGCAAATGACTGTGCGCGCACTCATGCCCGCACCCCCCCATGTAGACACCCATTGACAGCGTTTATGCGTTATTGGTATTATGACTAATATGCGTTCCCACAAGAAAGATTACAAGCATGAGATTCAAGCATATGTTGGCTTAGTGAGCGCCGTCAAGGACATACGTGATAGACTCAAAAACGGGAAGATAGAGCTCTCACATGCCCAAGAAGAGCTTAAAACGGCAGAATCACATTTTCAATCTTCTTTTCCATCACATGTCCATTGAACAATCTCCCCTAACCAAAGAGCAAATGCTTGTATCTACGAGACAGGCATTAGGTGAAAGGCCAGCATATACCACCCTTGATGTTTTAGAAGAGGTGGCAGAACGGGCGGGTTTCACCCGAGAGCAATACTTACAACTTGTCGGCGGGCAGGAAGGTGAGGTTACAGCAGAGTTCGATACTGCCGCAGAGGCAGCGCTCGGTCGAGCGACCCAACAAATGTCCAGAGTACTAAGATATGTGGACGATCACCGTGGGCTTGTGGCGGCGCTAAATGAGGTTGAAGAATCTCACCGAGGTCATGCGACGCAACTTGACGCAATCCGCCAGTTACGAAAGGTTCTCGTTGGAGAGATCCAGAGGGGTGCTAAGGGTGTGGGTGAATTATTAAAAGCTGACGCAAGCGAGAGGGCACACCTGCAAGCGCACGCAACAGAAGGGGGTATCCATGCATTATCAACAAGCCTTGAAGAGAAAAATACTGGCACGCAGCTGAATACATTGTATATGATGGAGCACGGTTACTATGACGATCTAGCCGCTTCGTTTAAAGAAACCCCGAGGGAATTTTCTGAGAATGTATATCCTCATGTTGCAGTTGAGAAACATAAGTCGCATGATAATCCACCAGCATTCGTGCGCTATGTCCAACTTGAATCTGCCAAGGCAGTTGCATTAGCAGGACGATTTCTCAATGGTGAGCGCTCGGCGATGCGTGTCACAGGCTCGGAATATGATGTGATAGTTGACGCTGTCAGACAATTTGAACCTAGAGTCGCGCAAGCAGCCACACGATTGGTAGAGGCAGGCTCGTCGGCCATAGTTACCAATCTAGAAGCACTGTATGCAGAAAAAACCTCTAAAACAGTAACCATTACAAGTGAGTTTGGAACACCAAAAGAGGTTGTCGATCCAAGATCTGATATCCGTGAACGATTACGCGCGGAAATAGCAGAGGTTGACGCCATTCCAATGCTCCAGCGCGGAGTGTTGCAAGGGGTTTTGGCAAGCGACATGGAGACAATGTTTTCAGTAGAATCCTTGGTTAGTAGAGCAGCTGGATTGGGTGGGAGTGGATTATACGAACCAAAACAAAACGACAAGTTACATCATAGAGAAACATACAAGCAGGCTTGTCTTGCGGGCTTTGCTGTGGGCACCCTTGGTAGAAACGACCTTCAGGACAACAACTCACGTCTTCTGAGCCTTCGAAGAGCATATAATGCGGTGACTAACCCCTCATTAAAGTCTACCCTCGCAGACATTCTGCGTACTCAGAGAAGCGAAAGACCACAGCATCGCATTGCCATCGCATTGACTTTGGGAGAAAATGAGGGTCTAAGCGATAGTGAGAAAGCGGCGCTCGAAAAAAAACGCACAGAATTAAATCTGTTTGAGAACCAGGCACGGATGCAGCACGTACGAGAGACAATATATGACCGTCCAGCCGCAGGTTATCTGGGAGACCACAAGGAATTCGGCGCGCGAGAAGCACGTATCGATAGTCCAGAAAAAGCCGACATAGTAAGACAACAAGGCCGAGAGGCAATTGCCCAGCGAGAAGTCTCCTATCATGCATTGGCGACACTTCTTTCTCAATTAGGATCGCGTACGGATGGACAACAACCCATTTGGGAAGATGCCGAGGCGGTCGTAAGCCTTATGGATCGTGGGATAGGAAGCATGCGGGATAAGCATGATTTTGGCCGTCTAATTGCTCCAGAAGCAGGTCTCTCTGCTCATCAGATTAAACTAGCTACCATGATGCGCGTTTCACATTTGTTTGCGGGCGGAGTAAGAGGCGACTATTGGGGAGCAATACAAGAAATTAATAAGCTTTGTTCTGATGGTCGCATAGACGCAAAAGATATCGTATACGTGCACAATGCGACACTTGCAGCAACAGAAGGGGTCAGTCGTGCTTACGCGAAGGGTAACGCTACAAGAAAGTCGCCCCCTCTTGAGTTTGTTTCGATGATAACGGATATTGCTAACCAGACCGAATCTCTACGCGGAGCATATGGTCAATCAGCGCGCACGGGTCCTTTTGCCGATAGCGAACCAATACCTATTGGCGAGAGAGTTGGATCCACAACAGGAAGTCTTGATGATGGGGGTCCTCGTTATTATCCATCTGCCAACGGTGGGGTGAATTCTAGTCAGATTGAGTTTTACTCCATCAAGGGCATGGGGCAGAGCGAGCGTCCCAATGTGCGTGTAGATATGGAGAAAGCTACGAGAGAGTCGGCTCAAGCATTCGATGCATTTGATGCACTGACAGACCAGTCTCAAGCTGAGAGATACCCGAGTAGAAGCTTCGCTCAAGTGACCAACGTACAGGAACTACGGAACTACAAACTAAAACTCAGCGCAGATGAAGTCAAAGAGCGTGTGAACAGATATGGTTGGAGTTTTGTAGACAAAATGTCACGCGCACTCGGTCCACTTGCTGAATCGATGACCAAGTCCGAGGCGGGAGGTGTTCTCAGCGATGTAGAAAATGCCCGCACAGCGGTCCTGCAGTATAAAGAAGTCTCCAAAATCCTTGCAGAAGTAGAGGGATTCGTCGCCGAAAATGGCGGACTCACAAAAGGTGGTAAAAGAAAGGAATATGGAGGGGTCGCGCGGAATCGAATCCTTATCGCATTGGGTGGAGCGAAAGACAAAAATCTTATCGAGCCGCCCACAGATCTCCACGATAGCAAAAAACTAGCAGCCTACCGAGAAAGCCTGGATACATGGATTGTGCCTCAAGTGGATGCAGTAGTAAGTGCTCTTGCAGATCTTAAGAAAACACTTATTGACACTCAAGACCCAGCACAGCAGGTGTTGAAAACCAGGATGCAGAAACCTGGTTATGTGAGCCCCTTGATAGCGACTTTAGAGAGGAGCTATGGCCAACCCACCACAACATATAAACCTCATGAGGTTTCTGTACTCAGATTGGCAACTGAGAGGGACGGAACTGATGGCAGAGCAGATGTCCTTCGCGCACTCTTAACTGAGGTAGACGAAGCATACGCCGCTGTACCTGATCTTGCTAATATCACCGATACTCTGTCCTTAGAGGCAAGAGGTTATCAATACGGAACAGACATTAAACCAGAGAGGTTCGGTTATGTGCTGTCAATACTAACCGCAAACTTGGAAAATGTGCAGGCATTAAAGGAACAAAGTGCAGAAATCGCACTGTTACTAGCAGATATTCGTATCGCCGCAAACGACCTGGGAGACTACAGCCAAGGGAGAGTCAGGTTACAGAAGGCGCTCGAGGCAGCATATGAAGTTCAGACAGGAATGATGAATGCGAGGACTGACGATGAAAAAGAGCAGGTTCGCCAAGCTACCAAAGACGCACTTCCACGGTCGATGTCCGAGGTATTATTGAAGTAGACACAGCAGCCCTTGATGATTCGCGGAAATTCTTGCAATAGCTTTTGAGATCTAGTACTATTGTTATATGCTCCACAAACTCCTCACCTGGATCAAGGCACACAAGCTCGCAACGCTGCTCATGTTACTTCTGGCCTTCTTTCTACTCAAAGACAACATAATCGGATCGTATACGGTCGGAAGATATGCATCGATGGATACTGCGGTAAATATGGCCAGAGGATCAACGATGGGGATAGCGCCAGGCGCGATGATGAAAGACTCTGCTCAGCAATCATATGAGATGATGTCTGACGTCCCCGCCGCTGCCAATAGCAGCCCTTCTGCTCAGCGCATGGTCAGCTTGACCGCGCATTTGTCGATGGTCGTGAAGGATATTCGCAAAGCCTCAAATGCCATGGTCACGGTCGCCGAAAAGGCTGGTGGATATATGGTAAATACTAGCGTTAGCAACCCCGAGGGCAATGGCACCGCAAACGTCACCGTTCGTGTTCTCTCAACCAAACTTCGTGAGGTGATCGAATCATACAAAAAACTGGGAGTTAAAGTAGTTTCGGAAAATATTCAGGGTACCGACATTACCGATCAGTATCAAGACATTGGTGAACAACTTCGTGTTCTCGTCGACACAAAAGGCAAATTCGAGATTATGCTCAAGTCGAGCACAGATGTACAAGATTCTCTGGCGGTGCTTCGGGAAGTGCAACAACTTCAGTACCAAATTGACAATCTCAAAGGTCAGGAAAAATATCTGGCGGCATCTGCACAATATTCGCTCATTACCGTCACGGTATCGAAAGACGAATATGAGCTTCCCTATGCTCCCGAAGAGTCGTGGAGCGCGCAGGCAGTGTTTAAAAATGCAGTTCGTGATCTTATCCGCGCACTTCGATCTGTGGCAGAAACGGGGATATGGCTCGCGGTATTTGCCGTGATCTGGGTTCCGGTCGGGCTTATCGCCATCTTCATCTATCGGAGGTTCTTGCGCAAACTGGTATAATGCCGGCGCATGAAAACTTCTTCTCACAAAGTTCCGAAAGCGCCTTCTATGCCAGATTGGCAAACATACTTTATGAATATTACCC
>JAGOLU010000040.1:1818-7808 GCA_017993865.1 Candidatus Woesebacteria bacterium | reverse complement strand
CGCAAAAAGTCACGCCTCGCAAAATTCATTGTACGTACCGGCGAAAAGAAGGCGACAAAGGTCGCGTAAACACCACATCAACACTCAAACAACAAAAGCGCCGAGGGGCGCTTTTGTTGTATATTTAAGCTCAACTTCGCCACAGCCTCCCAGACTGTGCTACGGGGGCACTGCCTCGTCTTGCCTATGGTCACGAGTTGCTAACCATTTTTCTTCGCTTCGCTCGAAAAATGCTAAGCACTCTCGACCCCGGCTCGACTGTTCCTGTGGAACATGTCTCCGCCCGGCACAATTGCACGCAAGCAAAGCAGTTTGCTTGCTACACACAAAACCCGGTCGCATGCGACCGGGTTTTGTGTGTGCCATTGTGCCCCCGCGAGGAACCTTTCTCTACGAGAACAGTATACCTTGTGGACCTTTTGCTTCGCCCTACGGGACTCGCAAAACGTCTCACAAGATCTTCGATTCCTCACGCAATGTACCCCAGACATTGCTGCGGGGGCACATCATTCACTTCGTTTTGTGCTCTCACCAGGAATCGAACCCTCTCGATAGCTCTAGAGGGGTGGCCTAAAACATAGGTGAAATATGCACTGACATTATTAATTTGTGTAAAATAGGCCGAGCTTGCTATATATCGTCTAATCTCATATAATCTCATATACCATCTATACTAGATTAAATATATGAATCGCTTCACAAAACGAATTAAAAAGATACCACAAGACGTTTGGTCTCTCATAAGCACAGTTGATGAGCTGAAGGGGCGTTTTGTAGGAGGAGCCTCACTCAACCCTCAGATACTAGGGCGACTTAAAAAGTCTGTTCTTGTTACCTCTACCGGTGCCTCTACTCGTATTGAGGGAGCAAAACTTTCAGATGAGGATGTGGAGAAACTGATGCGCGGACTTTCAATGCAAAAATTTAAGGACAGAGATAAACAAGAGGTGCAGGGTTATTATGAACTTCTTGAAAATGTCTTTTCAGCATATGAAAAGATTCCTTTCTCAGAAAACAGTATTCAACATCTTCACCGCGAGCTTCTAAAATATGTCAACAGAGACACTCTCCATCGCGGTAGTTATAAAAAAGTTGAGAACCAAGTAGAGATGCTTGACGATACGGGGGCGTCAGTGGCTGTCGTTTTTGCAACTACACCCGCATGGCTCACAGGAAAGGAAATGCAGGAACTAATGGAATGGACTCAAAACGCAATCGCGGAAAAGAAAATCCACACACTCGTCATAATTGCTAATTTCATTGTAGAATTCCTTAAGATTCACCCATTCCAAGATGGAAACGGGCGTATGAGCCGAATACTTACAAATCTGCTTATGCTCCAGCACGGATATGAGTATGTCCCGTATGTGTCACACGAAAAACTTATTGAAGATAATAAAGCTGAATACTATATTGTGCTTCGCAAGAGTCAGAAAACATTTGGCACGGATGCTGAAGATATTTCTCCGTGGCTTGAGTTCTTTTTAAATGTTTCATTGGCTCAGGCTAAGGAAGCGATTGCGTTCATATCGAAAGAAAGTATTGAAAAACTTCTTTCACCAAAACAACTGCTCGTATGGCAACATCTATTAATAATACAAGAAGCAACTCCGGGTGAAATTGCAAAAGCAACAAACGTCGCTCGCCCTACTGTGTCACAGGCAATAGATACATTGCTTCGACTTAAAAAAGTTGAGCGTATTGGACAAGGTAGGACGACTCGATATAGGAGAATATAACCCACTAGCTTATGGGCATGACTCCGGAGCAGATTAGTTTGTATAAGTCTCTTTTTCAAGGACGTGACGATGTATATGCACGGAGATGGGAAAAGGATACTAAAAGCGGATGGTCCCCCGCGTATGCTTTTGATTGGAATGAGTTTAATGCACACAGGGCGCACGGAGGTACCATTAAGAATTTTAAGAACAAGACACCCATTCCATTTACTCATGGAGTGATAGAAGGACACCTTACAGGCAAAGAAACAATTGGGATATATCCGATACTTCCAGATAACACATCCTATTTCATAGTTGCTGACTTCGATGAGACTTCATGGAAGATTGATGCAAAAAATTTGGTAGCAGGATGTGAAAGAAATAATCTGTATGCCTATGCTGAAATTTCTCGATCAGGGAAAGGCGCACATGTGTGGGTGTTTTTTGCAGAAGCATATCCTTGCTGGAAAGCGAGGAAGATAATGCTCACGCTGATTGCAAAAATATCACCGCATTCAGAATTTCAGAAAGAAGACAGTTTTGATCGTTTATTTCCAAATCAGGACACCGTTATAGATAGTGGATTTGGTAATTTGATTGGTGCCCCACTACAAGGTCAAAGAGTAATGGAAAAATGTACTGTATTCTACGATACAAAATCAAACGATATCTACGCAGATCAATGGGATTTTTTGAAAACTATTCAGAAACACACTGTTTCTGAACTGGATAAAGCATATGAAAAAATATGTCCTGTCGCTGTCATACAAGATTTAACTAACTCAGTGTCGAGCGTTCATATTTTTGTTGATGGAAACATTACTCTCAACAGAAATGAACTTTCGAAGCCTGTCATTAATCTTATTAAGGAAAGGTTGAATATTTTCAATAAAGAATACGGGATGAAGAAGCGTTTAGGAAAATCAACCTTCAATACCGAGAGGTACTTCCACCTCATTGAGGAACTGGGCGATACGGTCACTCTGCCTCGAGGATTCCTATCGCCACTTGCTGAATTTCTGGATGAAAATAATATCTCCTATACGCTCACACAAACCAAGCGTGAGTTTGATGACGTTTCATTTTCAAACACGATTGGTTTGAAAGCGGAGCAAGAAAGTGTAGTCACCCAAGTACTTAAAAGTCCAAACGGTATTCTGGTCGCTCCCCCAGGAAGCGGTAAAACGATAATGGCACTCGAAATTATTGCTCGACTTAAATTACCCTCAATTATTCTTGTCCACCGAAATCAACTTCTCCATCAGTGGGTCGAGCGAGTTGAACAATTCCTCGGAATTCCAAAGGCTCATATCGGCGTCATTTCGGGTACAAAAAAGAAGTTAGGCAAGCAAATTACAGTGGCATCGCTACAGAGCCTTGTGCGGTATAAGAATTTTGATGAAATTCGAAGTGCGTTTGGAGTTGTGATCATCGACGAATGTCACCATATTCCTGCAAAAACTTACCGTGAGACCATTCGATCATTTAACAGCAGATACTGTTATGGACTTACGGCGACCCACGAACGAAAGTTTGATCAACAGTTCATTGCTGAACTCTGTATCGGACCAGTACTTGCAG
This sequence comes from Candidatus Woesebacteria bacterium, assembly GCA_017993865.1. Lineage (GTDB taxonomy): Bacteria > Patescibacteriota > Microgenomatia > UBA1406 > GWC2-37-13 > JAGOLU01. The sequence goes on along the minus strand of JAGOLU010000040.1, from coordinate 4,506 downwards.
AAATGAAGTCGTCACAGGAAGCAGGATTAAAAACGTTTGACATAAAAATCATTCCGTCTCTTTTAAAACTGCCATTCCGATATAAGAACGATCATTATGAGGTGCTTGCAAAGACCGTATCATTCGACACAGCACGGAATAGGTTAATTATTGATGCAGTGCTTGACCACCTAAAATACGATAGGAAGATACTACTGTTAACGGAACGAAAGGAACATATAGAAATACTGGCGCTTCATCTACGTGAGGTGGCGGAAATCATGACTTTATCTGGTGACGATTCTGCTCGGCAGCGGAAACTGAAACATGACCAGATAACGGCAGGCAATTTTAAAGTTCTTATTGCAACGGGACAACTCTTCGGAGAGGGCCTAGATATCCAAGGATTTGATGTGCTAGTGCTCGCTTTCCCAATTTCATTCGAAGGGAAACTCAAGCAATATATTGGAAGATTGCGTGGAAATGGAGTGAAATATATTGTTGATATCCATGATCAACAAATCGCCTTTTTGGACAGACAATTCAAAAAGAGGCAGAAACTGTACGAGAAAGAATTTGGTTTTAACCCTTCATCGTAAACAAAGCTTTCTTGAACTGCGCTCGAAAAAAATATAGCGAACTTTCTTTTTTCTTACTCCTTTGTTCGAGAAAGAAACTGAATGTCTTCAACTGACGGATCTGGAACACCTCGATTTCTGTCCCATGCAATAGCTAAGGCAATTGCATGAACGCAGGGCTTTTTTGATTTTGCATACACCATCTCCGTACAGGAGCATTTCCAAGAAGGTGTTCCTTTCCAAAAACCAAGCCATATTTCATATGTATCAATTTTACCAATACAAGAAGCAGTACCTCGCTTCGTAGCTTGGGGAACAGCTTCATTAACCAGCTTAAAAGCTCTCTCACATGTAACAAGGTCTGTCTCAGAAATTATGAGGCGTGAAAAAGAAAAAGCCATACTGCAATTTTAGCAGATTTAGATTTTTGAGATACAAACACGTACGAGTCGAAGCACCTCGGTTGTCCTTGTGTGGCGACTCAAAACAGACGAAAATACCCGAGTTCGATTCCTCGAGAGGTACTTTATTTCGTCGTCAAATTATCCTTATTTTAGGCCTTTCGATAGGCCTCGCTAGACTGTGCCCCCGCGAGGAATCGAACCTCGATTGCAGGATCCGCAATCCTGCGTTCTATCCATTAAACTACGGGGGCAATCAATTTCGTGTGTCACCTTTATACCACACTTGTATTCTACGCGCCATGCTCACGCTCGTAACTGCCTCACACGTTTCCGTTCGTCTTCGCGAACCCGCAGGTGAAGCGATCCAGAATCTGCGTGCATTTTCGAGAGTCAACCCACATGATGCTGGATTGCCACGTCGTCTCCTGCGAGTCGCCTCCTCGCAAAGACGCCAAGTTTATGCGGTTTGAGGATGGTGTGAGTGGTTACTCATGCTCACATACACGCCCTCATACACTTAGTCGCGCCCATCATTCTGAAACTCATATATTTTTCATGGGGGAAAAGTTTGTAAGATGGGGGGTCTGGTATAGAATTACAGTATGGTCATGTTAGAAGCAAAGACATACACATATTCGCAGAAGGTAATTGTCAAAGCACGAAAATTCATCATGCTCTATACGAGCGTGTTGGTGGTGGTATCACTGGTCGTAATCTCCATTATTGTCGATGTTGATGTGTGGGCAATCGCAATCACAGTGCTCATGTTTGTGGGGGTAGGTGTTCCGACTGCATGGTTTGTTGGGAGGCGAGCACGAACATGGAAGATTATTGTAACGCCGGAATACATCGAAAAGACTTTTGAAAATATCGTGACAAAGTTTTACTACGAGGATATTTCTAGAGTCAATGTCTCTACAGATAGAGAAGATAGAATCGTCTCCATTAAGATTGAGACTCGCAAGAAGCAAAAGGAAGACGCAATGGTTTCTATTCTAAACATAGTTAAAAGTATCCCCGGTAGTGATGTCAATTTCAATGCTGACACGTCACTGCTTCAGTACGGACTCATAGTAGGATTTGAAGGTATGGATGAGATAGTGCGTGCATTACAAGAGAAGGTTGATGCGAGCCTGATACAGTACAATAGAGTTCGAGTATTTCGTTTTTTAGGTCAACCATGACAAGGTGCAGATATGGTTGATGCATCAAAAGAAAAAACACGACATTATCGTGTTTTTTGAAACCCACCAACCCCCGCCTTATCCCAAAGCGTCACACCTTTCTCGCAAACATGTGCGGGAGACGGCATACACAACAGGGAGGCGTTTCGAGAAATGGGAGTGTTTGAGTGAGTATAGATATCCCCCCAATCACCATCACAACCAACAAAGGTTTCTGATGCAACTTTGCGAACATGTCCGAGAGGCTGTACGCAGATGAACGAAGTGAGCAGGCACGAGGGAGTGTCTGAGTGAAGCGAGTTGCCCGAGCGTCACACTCACCCACCACTCCAACAGCGTCACACCTTTCTCGCAAACATGTGCGGGAGACGGCATACACAACAGGGAGGCGTTTCGAGAAATGGGAGTGTTTGAGCGAGTATAGATATCCCCCCAATCACCATCACAACCAACAAAGGTTTCTGATGCAACTTTGCGAACATGTCCGAGAGGCTGTACGCAGATGAACGAAGTGAGCAGGCACGAGGGAGTGTCTGAGTGAAG
>JAGOLU010000040.1:0-1718 GCA_017993865.1 Candidatus Woesebacteria bacterium | reverse complement strand
GAGTATAGATATCCCCCCAATCACCATCACAACCAACAAAGGTTTCTGATGCAACTTTGCGAACATGTCCGAGAGGCTGTACGCAGATGAACGAAGTGAGCAGGCACGAGGGAGTGTCTGAGTGAAGCGAGTTGCCCGAGTGCCGTCGCGAACGCAGTATCATTTGCGACAGCTGGAGGAAGGTTTGCAAAGTTGCATCAGAAACCTAGAACCCCAACCACTCCATCACGTGATGTATCGTCGGTTCGGTGTGCTCATCCTCCTCGAGAAAAGCAAGCATAAAGTCGTGCACATCGTCAGCGTCGACATCCTCGATAGGTATGACAATAACAGGCGCCAAGAACTTCTTTGGTTTCAAGATAAGTTTTGGCGCATGGTTTGGTGAAAGCTCATGTACCGCAAAAGACTCGAGTGCGTTGTAAGGGTAGAGCTCTTCCTCAATACGTACACCACGCTGTGTGAGGGAAAAGTGGATAACGTTTGGCTGGCGCGCAGCAAAGAGCGCAAGTACAAATGCCAAGATAAGGATGAGAAGGGCAAAGAGTATGTTTTCATACATGAGCGCCACCACTGCGCCTGCGATTGCGATCAGACCAAGTGCCCAATACCAGTCGGGAGTTTTTTCGACGTGAACATACTCGTGGGCTTGCCACGAAATAGGCTGACGTGCCGTCAGTGGTCCTTCTTGAATTTCTTCATCTACCATACTGTGTATGATAGACCCGAGTGGGGTAGGGGCACCAGCGAAAACATCCACAGAATTGTGCATATGATTGTGCATGCTCACTGTGGGTGTATGATGTGGTCCATATAGACACTTGTTAGCACCTAACCAAACACCATGGATATCACTAAAGCAGTTATCGCAGTCGCGGGTTCGGGGACTCGCCTTCTGCCCGCCACTAAGTCACAGCCAAAGGAAATGCTTCCGCTTGTCGACAAACCAATCATTCAGTATCTGGTCGAGGAGCTTGTCGAGGCAGGTATCAAGGATATTATTATGGTGACGCGATGGGACAAAAAGCCACTTGAAGACCATTTCGATCGTTCGTTCGAGCTCGAGCATAGTTTGGAAAAGACGGGAAAGTTGGAGCGACTCGCGGAGGTGCAACGCATTTCGAATATGGCAAATTTCATTTACGTGCGTCAAAAAGGGCCGTACGGCAACGGCACGCCCATTCTTTCTGCTGCAAGTTTGGTCAAGGGCGAGCCATTTGTGTATGCATTTGGGGATGATCTGGTGAAGTCCAGGGTATCTTTTACGAAACAGCTTGTGGACCTGTATAAAAAAGAGGGTGCGCCGGTCATTGGTGTGCAGAAAGTGTCGAAGAAGGAAGTGGAGAAATACGGTATCGTAAAGTATCGCAAAGGAACGCAGGAGCTTGAGGATATCGTGGAAAAACCACCACGAGACAAAGCCCCGTCGCTTCATGCAGACTTTGGACGTATGATCCTCACGCAAGACATTGTGGATATATTGAAGCGCACTGAGCGAGGGCTTGGTGATGAACTCTGGATCATTGACGCGATACGTAACTACATTCACGAAGGTGGTCGTTTCATGGCGAAAGAGGTCGAGGATGGGCAGTGGATTACAACCGGTGATCCCCTCAGTTATCTCAAGGCGACTATTGAATATGCCCTTGATCGGAAAGATTTGAATAAAGAGCTACGGAAATATCTTGGGGAACGACTTGCGCGGTAGGAAAAGGTAACGC
>JAGOLU010000039.1 GCA_017993865.1 Candidatus Woesebacteria bacterium | reverse complement strand
CTAACCCTTGTTAACAAATTAAATTTTGAATGTATGGTAAATCACGTTAAAACTATTGGCATACTCGGTGGAATGGGCCCTGAAGCGGGGTCTGAGGTTTTTATGCGTATAATCGGAAACTTTCAGCAAAAGTCCAGGTCGGAGTTTCAATGTAAAGCTCCACACATTATTTTAAACAGTATAGACAACGTTGGACCCACAATGCCCTGGCAGCATACACGCACGAAAGCAGGGAGGAAACTTTACCGTAGCTAACCTTACCAACGGGTGCATTCTCCTTGAACAGGCTGGCGCACAAGTCATAGTCGTGGCGTGCAACACCGTGCACAAATTCATTGATGAGATGAGAGCTTCTGTGTCTGTGCCTATTCTCTCGATCATCGAAGAGACAGTGCGTGAGGTACAGAAGAGTGGTCTGAAACGTGTCCTGGTGCTAGGCACACCGTATACGATTCAGGCGCGTTTGTACGAGAAAAAGTTAGAAAAGGATGGTATCAGCTCGCCCAAACTATCACGAGATGAACGCGAACACCTTCTGACGATAATACAAAGTGTCTTAAAAAAAGGGCCATCCCGAAATGATGCGAATAAGCTAGTTGGCCTTATCCGACGGCATGAGGGCGAGGTTGATGGCGTGGTGTTGGGCTGTACCGAACTTCCACTATTGATGAAAACGGTCACACTCAACAAACCAGTGTTCGACACTATACAAATTATAGCGAATGCAGTATACAATTACTCAATTACACCATAATCATTATGAGAATATTATCTGGCATCACACCATCTTCAACGAAAGGTCTCCATCTGGGGAACTATTTCGGCATGATCAAACGGTTCGTCGCACTTCAAGAGACTGGAGAATGTTTCTATATGGTCGCGAACCTTCATGCGCTCAACACTGTCCATTCTGCCGAGGAGATACGCAAAAATACTGAGAATATCTTCTTGCAATATCTCGCATTTGGCATTGACCCTGAGAAATCAGTTTTTTTTGTAGAATCCGATGTTCCCGAGATTCCTTACCTGCAAACGATCCTTAATAATGTTGTTACTGTTGCAGAACTCAAGCGGATGCACGGATACAAGGATAAACTCGCAAAAGACGCCTCGCCAGATGAGCTCAGTGCGGGGCTGTTTGAATATCCAGTGCTTATGGCGGCGGATATTTTGCTGTTCGACATAGACACGGTTCCCGTTGGGGAAGATCAGACCCAGCATGTCGAGATAGCTCGTGAGATGGCGCGCACTTTCAACAATCGTTATGGAAATATGCTAAAGATACCTGAGGTAAAGGTTGAGAAACAATCAGCGCGGATAGCAGGAACAGATGGGGTTCGTAAAATGAGCAAGTCGCTTGGAAATGACTTGCCCATCTTTGCAGATGAAAAAGAGATCTTTAAGCAGATTATGGGCATTACTACTGACCCCGCAAGAATCCACCCGACAGATCCTGGAGATCCTTCCAAGAATGTGTGTTTTTCATATCTTCGACTCCTTGGTTTTGATGAAGAGCGACTCACTGAATACGAAGAGCGATATCGAAGTGGTACCGTGGGAGATGTAGAGATTAAAAAGGTGCTGTACGAAGCCTTTCTACAGTATTTCAAACCTCACCGCGCACGCAAAGCAGAACTAGGAAGTGACATTGGGGCGCTACAACGTTACAGACAAATGGGGGGTATAAAAGCGCGTGAAGTGGCGACGAGCACAATTCAGAAAATAAAGGTAGTGTGCGGACTCGAGTGAAAAGAATTCTAACTTGTATTTGACAGAATGCTCATGTGGTCGTATTATACTCATGTAATGAAGCATTTCTCTTTCTCAACAAAACTTACCATTCCTGCTTAAGCGGGGGTTTGTTTTGTTAAATCTGAAAAAACAAACCCCGCAGGAAGCGGGGTTTTTTCAAATTTTTTTGGAGAGATGATTACTAATTTTGTCATAATACATGAAGTTCACCAGCCTTAACAAACGATCGGCACCCGTTAGTTTCGAAGATGCCATTTTTGTGGGTCTCGCACCAGACGGCGGCATGTATGTGCCCGAGAAAATACCTCAATTTACTAAAGAAGAGCTAGAGAAGATACCACACATGTCGCTCCACGACATAGCCACGTTAACCCTCCACAAATGGCTTCATGACGAGCTAAGCAAAAGCGAGATTGAGCAAATAGTCCGTGACGCTATCTCATTTCCAATACCTTTGATAGAGGTTGGTGGATATAAGGTGCTTGAGCTTTTCCATGGCCCGACCATGTCATTTAAAGATGTAGCTGCAAAGATTCTTGCCCACACCATGAAAACCTTCATGCGTAAAAAAAAGCGAGCGATCAAGCTGCTTATGGCTACTTCTGGAGATACCGGAATAGCCTTAGGCCATAGTTACACAGACATAGACGACTCAAAAGCAATTTTGCTTTTTTCAAAACAACTAAAAAATCGATTGAAGCGAGAGCAGCTCTTGCGGATAGGCAAAAATGTGCTCGCCATTGAGGTTGACGGGTCGTATGCAGATTGTCATCGACTTGTGCGTCAAGCTTTTGCCGATCATGATCTCGAGAAATTGGGAATTACTTCTGCCAACTCTATAAATGTCGGGAGATTAATTCCGCAGATAATATATTTTGTGTATTTGTATGCGCAGATGTATCCAAGCACCGCAACACTTGTCATACCAACCAATAACTTTGGGAATTCGACCACCGCGCTGATCGCACAGCTCATGGGCATTCCTTTCGACAAAATTGTCCTCGCGACACCTGTTGAGAACTTTATTTCGAAATACCACAAAACTGGTAAATATAATGGGCGTGATTACACTCCAGATCAAATCACGCTGATTGAGCACAAGAATTTCACCAATTTCCCTCGGATATTGCATTTCTGCGGTTACTCACACAAACGATTTACAGAATTATTCGAAGCACACTCTGTGGGAGATTCCAAGGCTGTTCACATGATGCAGTCCGTGTGGCACGAGTACAACTATCTTACCGAACCCGGCACCGCACGCGCGTGGGTTGTTGCAGACTCGATAGCGACAAAAAACACAAACATTGTTATCGTGACCACTTCTTCTCCACAAAAATTTGCAGAAGAGATTCACCGACAAGCGGGTATCCATGTAGATGACCAAGCCCTACTCGCCCAATGGCGGAAGAAGAAATCGCGTGCAATGACAATTCCAAACGACTATGATATGTTTAAGTCTCTGATTATTAAAGAATTCTCCGACAAGTAGAGCAATAATGTGCTCGTTTATACGTTCATCATTTCTTATTTTACGTACTCATGTCCCAATCATCTGACCTTCCCAGCCTGCGACACAGTTGCGCACACCTACTTGCAGCCGCAGTCACTACATTGTGGCCTAATGCCTTGGCTACCATCGGCCCCGCAACTGATGATGGTTTTTACTATGACTTTGATTTTGGGGATGAAACAATTTCTGAATCTGATTTCAAACGTATAGAAAATACAATGGAGAAGGTAGTGCAAGAGTGGCGCTCATTCGAAGGTAGGGAGGTAACGGTGTTAGAGGCACAAGAACTGTTTAAGGACAATCCATACAAACTGGAGCTCATCAACGAATTAGCGGAAAAAGGAGAGAAAATTACGGTATATCAATCAGGACAATTTGTCGATCTGTGTCGTGGTGGTCATGACAACGAGCCATATAAAAATCTTAGATTCTTCAAATTAATGTCCGTCGCAGGAGCGTATTGGCGGGGAAGCGAGAAGAACAAGATGCTCACCAGGATTTATGGCACGGCATTTGAGACAAAGAAAGAGCTAGAGGATTACCTCACAATGTTGGTTGAGGCGAAAAAGCGGGATCATCGTAAACTCGGAACTGATCTTGAGCTCTTTTTTATTGATGACATGGTCGGAAAAGGGCTCGTTATGTGGTTGCCAAAAGGAACCATAGTGCGCGACGAAATTGAAAAACTTGCACGTCAAAAAGAGCTCGAATATGGGTATCAGCGTGTCGTGACACCTCACATTGCCAAAGAGGAGCTCTTTACTACATCTGGTCATTTGCCTTACTATAAAGACAGCATGTATCCACCTATGATTATGGATGACGGCACCTACTACCTAAAGGCAATGAATTGCCCTCATCACCATCGCATTTTTTGTCAAAAACCACGAAGCTATCGAGATATGCCTCTGAGACTCGCAGAATATGGCATCTGCTATCGAAACGAACTCTCAGGCACATTATCGGGGTTACTGCGTGTACGAGGCATGGCGATGAATGATGCGCATATTTATTGTCGCAAAGACCAGATTAAGGATGAGTTCAAGAAAGTGATTGATCTCACACTCGAATACTTCTCTATTTTTAATCTCAAGGACTATTGGTTCCGCTTATCGCTTTGGAGCCCAGAACATACTGATAAATATATCGACGAACCACAGAATTGGGCCTATTCCGAACAAGTCATTCGTGAACTTCTAACTGAAATGAACCTTCCTTTCAAGGAAATTGCGAATGAGGCAGCATTCTATGGACCTAAGGTAGATGTTCAGTTTAGATCGGCAGTCGGGAGAGAAGAAACGATGTCGACCATTCAGCTTGATTTTGCGGCAAAGGGCCGATTCGGACTCAAGTATACTGATAATACTGGTGCCGAGAATAATGATGTTTTTGTGATTCATCGAGCACCTCTCTCTGTGCATGAGCGTTTCATGGCGTTCCTTATCGAGCATTACGCAGGCGCATTCCCGTTATGGCTCGCTCCTGTGCAAGTGTCTCTCCTCCCACTGGGAGAAACCCATGTTGCCTACGCACAACAAGTTTTAGACATCTTTAGATCGAAAGGAATCCGCGTAGAACTTGATGCAGACGCAAAGAGTATCGGCGCAAAAATTCGCCATCAAACATTGCAAAAGGTGCCGTACATGGGTATAATGGGGGATAAAGAACTGGAATCAAAAACGATCTCGGTACGCACGCGTGAAGGAAAGGATCTTGGCGTGGTATCCGTTGATTCGTTTATTCAACAATTAATTTCTGACATTGAGAATCGCACCTAGACGCAACTTCCAACGAACACCCCGTAAGTACTACTCAATCAATTTACGCATAGAGGCTCCCGAGCTTCGCGTGATAGACGCGCAAGGAGCACAAATTGGGGTCTTGTCTAAACAAGAGGCTCTTCAAAAAGCTCAAGATATGGGAGGGCTTGATCTGGTGCTTATATCCGCCCATGCCAAACCACCCGTTGCAAAAATAATTGATTTCAAGAAATTCTTATATCAAGAATCAAAGAAAGAAAAAGAGGCGAAAAAAGGTGTCCGCAAAAGCACAGTGAAGGATGTACCCATCTCACTTTTTATGGGTATTGCAGACGAGACAAGACTCATTGAGAAAACAAAAGAGTTTTTAAGCGATGGCAATCAGGTTCGCATAAATATGAAGCTCGTTGGTCGTCAAATGGGGCGTATCCCCATGGCTGTCGACCATATGCGCAAGTTCATTCTCGCTCTTGGAGAAGTTAATGTTTCTAAAGAGCCTCGTATAGAAGGCCGTGTTGTCCGCGCCGTAGTTGCACGGAAGAAATGAAATGGTATAATATCTACCTATTACGCTATGAAAAATAAACATCGAACCCACAAAGGCGCCTCAAAAAGGTTCAAGGTCACTGGTACCGGTAAGATATTGCATCGGAGCCACACAATACGTCATTTGCGTTCGGGTAAAAGTAAAAATCAAATACGCAGATTGAAGCAGATGAAAGAAGTAACCGGTCAACACGGCAAAAAGATTAAGCAACTCTTGGGTTTGCAATAATTATGGCTCGATACGTTGTGTTTCGATAATTTGTACTAAATTCTATGGTTCGTGTCAAAGGCGGTATACAAACAAGAAAAAATCACAAAAAGGTCTTGCAGCTCGCAAAGGGCTACCGGATGACCCGTCGCAAACAGATCAAAAAAGCGACCGAAGCGGTCCTACATGCGGGTCAGTACGCTTTCCACGGACGCAAACTTCGCAAACGCGATTTTCGTGCTCTCTGGATTACTCGACTTAATGCGGCGGTTCGCGAAGAAGGAATGAATTACAGTCTTTTTATTAAAGCTCTTAAAGATAAAAAGGTCGAGCTTGACCGCAAGGTTCTTGCGCAAATGGTTGTGGAGTACCCACAAGCCTTCGCAGATGTGGTAAAACAGGTAAAAGCCTAACATAGCGCGAACTCAGCAATAAGCGCCCTCTTCTCACTTTTCAGCACTTTACTCTTGTTTTTATATAGGTGTAGTTTTGTTGGTTTAAATATGCCGAAGTCATCTGGCATGAGCAATCTGAACTCCGCAAGTTCTGCATCGGTCGGTCTTCGGAGATAGCGCATACAATTAACCCACCCCATATACTCATATTCCTGCAAGTGAACAGTGTAGTCATCACTCGGATTACTGATGAAAGATCTAACACGCTGTCTAAACTCATATAGTGAAAAGTTCTGTGGATAGCAGGAGAGAGAAACGGCGTGCATGTTACTTGCCACGCCAAGCATACGAAATTCTGGAATTATCCGCTGAATTGCACTCCTTACTGCACCCACCATGCGTTCGACATTTGTCGACACACTCATATTTCCGATCATTGTCAGATGGACTTCTGAGTCTGGGTACCAATACTGACCTCTCACATAATTCGGGCATTTCTCGGCGACTCGGTGTATTGCCTGCAGGACTTCTTCCGTTGGGGAAGCGACTAATGTGTAGTTTTCGGGAATTTCATCGCGCGCGAATAGCTCAATATCGCTTGGTTTAAGCTCTAGCAGTTGTTTGTTGCTTGCCTTTTTGAAGTTTTGAAAGACGGGGTTGTCCACAGTGTTAGTATATCAATATTTCCCCAGCTTCTTTCCGTACTTTCTTTGTATAATATTTAGCATGCTCGACCTTACCAAAATCCTAGAATCGATTAAATCTGTATCTACACCTAAAGCACTTGAAGAAATAGAAGTTCGATACTTGGGTAGAAGTGGTGAAGTGAACAAATATGCGCAGTCTATGAAAACGCTCGCTCCAGAGAAACGGAAAGAGTTTGGCATTGAACTTAACAATAATAAACAACAGATCGTTTCTCTCATCGCCGAAAAAAGACAAGAGTTGAGCTTAGCGCATAAAAATGAGCTGTTGAATTTCGATACCTCCCTCCCCGGTATTAAACAGTCCATCGGGCATCTCCATCCTACCTCACTCGTCATTCGCGATATTTATGAATATTTTAGTTATCTTGGATATAGTGTGTACGAAGGTCCAGAAATCGAAACAGACGAATATAATTTTGATAAGCTCAACCTTCCTCTCGATCATCCAGCTAGAGATCTTCAGGACACGCTTTATATCAGTGAGCCCGAACACCTTTTGCGCACTCATACTTCATCAGTCGAAACGCGCTGCCTCACTACCGAAGAGCTCCCAATCCGTATCATCACACCCGGAAAATGCTATCGAAACGAAAGTACCAACGCATCGAACAATGCTATTTTTTATCAACTAGAAGGATTGGTTGTTGACAAGGGTATTCATATGGGGCATTTGAAGGCAACGCTGGAAGGATTTGCAAAATTTTTGTATGGTGATAACACTGTAACGCGGTTTCGGTGTAAATATTATCCTCAGGTGGAGCCAGGTGTTGGTATGGATATCCAGTGCCAACTCTGCCACGGCAAAGGATGCGCAGTGTGCAAATATCGCGGTTGGCTAGAAGTAGTAGGGGCCGGCATGACTCACCCACATTTGCTACAAAACTGTGGAATAGATTCAACCCAGTGGAGCGGGTTCGCGTTCGGATTTGGTCTAGATCGTCTTGTCATGATGCGCTATGGCATTACCGATATTCGCAGTCTTTATAATGGAGAAATGGTGTGGAAA
>JAGOLU010000038.1 GCA_017993865.1 Candidatus Woesebacteria bacterium | reverse complement strand
CCCGAATCAGTGATTAAAAAAATGAATTCGAAATCGTTTGCTGCCGCGGTAGATAGATCGGGCATTGTCCTTTGTGAGGAAAAGCTTGGCATCAAGCTCTATGACTTCGTCACTATCGTCCTTCGTGGGATGCAAGAGGCGTCTGAAGAATTAGGACTTTGATCACATCTTATGACTGTTATAATCATGCACAATGAAATACAAATACATTCTCTTTGATATGGATGGCACACTTATTGACTCTCATGCAGCCGTATTAGCCACTATGACTGACACATTGGAGGCTCATAACCTCCCACCAATCCCAGAAGATGAACGTACGCTTGGAATAAAGAATGTCTATCAACAGCATGCCCATGTGACTGACCCGGAGGAATTGCGAAAGACTCACCTAAAAATGCAACAGAAATATTTTCATAAAAATACCCTCTTTCCGAAGGTTAAAGAAACGCTCGCTATTTTGAAAAGTAAGAGCGTCCCTATGGCTCTCGTGACCACAGGCAACCTTGCAAAAGTTACTCACTTACTCAAGCAGCTTGAACTAGGGTCATTTTTCGATGTGGTAGTAACTGAGTCTGACGTAGAGAATCTCAAGCCGCACCCTGAGCCCTTTAGGAAAGCGGCAATGCTCCTTGGCCTGAGTGATGCAGATAAGAAAGATATGTTAATGGTTGGTGATACGGCGGCGGATATCCAGGGAGCGCAAAACTACGGCATTGATTCCGTTGCAGTAACCCATAGCGCATTTGGTTCATCGACGAAAGACTTAAACCCTACTCACATTATAGATCACATAGACGAACTCTTATCAATTATCGGAATAAAATGAGGGAACAAAAAACTATTTTTGAAAAAATAATCGCCGGAGAAATACCTTCTTACAAAATTTGGGAAGATGAAAATCATTTTGCGTTTCTCGACATCTCCCCGTTTGCCCCAGGTCATACTCTCGTCGTACCCAAAAAACCCTCCCCTTACATCTTTGATCTGGGAGATGATGAGTATACTGGGCTTATGCTTGCCGCCAAAATAGTTGCTCAGAAGCTCAGGCAAGCAATGCAAACGCCCCGTGTTGGTGTGATTGTCGCTGGATACGGAGTGGTTGACCATGTGCACATACACCTTATTCCTATCCATTCCGAAGGAGACCTCTTAGGTGGACCTCATACAGCGAGCTCAGAAGAGCTAGAGAATGTGCACAAAAAAATACTGAGTGCTATATAATAGTTGAGTTCATCCATACTCATTACTACTTTCAACGCTATGATCTCGCTCGACCTATTACGCCAAAACCCCAACTCCTATAAAGAAGCTGCAAAGAATAAAAATCGCGAGGTCGATATAGATCGGATACTCGTGCTCGATGGAGAGGTTGCTAAACTTGACACACAAGTCCAGGAAATCCGTGCAGAGCGCAATAAGCTTGCAGCACTGGGTAAAACTGATCCTGAGGGTTCCAGAGCAAAAGGGAAGGAGCTCAAAGAAAAGCTGAAAGTACTTGAGGAGCAGTACAGTCAACTGCATTCTGAACTACAAACCCTTCTGTCCCAAGTCCCCAATCTTCCTCTCCCCGAGGTTCCGGTGGGCACTGATGAGAGCGGTAATGCAGAGATAAAAAAAGTGGGCGACATTCCAAAGTTTGGCTTCACACCTAAAGATCATCTGACTCTCGGCAAAGATCTGGACATCATTGATACTGAGCGTGGCTCAAAAGTGTCCGGATATCGTGGCTACTTTCTTAAAAACAAGGCTGCGGTGCTACAAAATGCGGTTCTCCTTTATGTGATGCAAAAACTGATGGCCAAAGGCTACACCCCTATTGTGGCACCAGCAATTGTGAAAGGTTTCACGCTCTATGGTACGGGTCAGTTTCCGTGGGGAGAGAAAGAGGTCTACAAACTGAATGATGAAGATGCATACCTTGCGGGAACCGCAGAACAGCCAGTTACGAGTTATTATGCAAATGAAATTTTGCCAGAATCTGAATTACCAAAGAAGTTCGTCGCGTTCTCCCCATGCTATCGGCGTGAAGCGGGGAGTTACGGCAAAGACACAAAGGGCATCTACCGTCTCCATGAGTTTTTCAAAATAGAACAGGTTGTATTGTGCAAGAATGACATCGAAGTGGCAAAAAGTATGCACGATGAATTACAGCAAAATTGTGAAGAAATTCTGCAAGATCTTGAGCTTCCTTATCGGGTTTTGCTTATGTGTACCGGCGACATGGGTGAGCCTCAGATGAAAAAGTATGACACAGAGAGTTGGATGCCGAGCCGACAAGCCTATGGAGAAACAATGAGCAATTCCATTATGGGCGATTTTCAGACACGAAGACTCAACATTCGATACAAGACTGCCGAAGGTAAAACTGAATATTGTTACTCACTGAACAATACTGCCCTTGCCTCGCCCCGAATACTTATTGCGCTCCTCGAGAATCACCAGCAAGAAGACGGTAGTATAAAAATACCTCATAAGCTACAGGCTATCTGTGGGTTCTCGAAGATAGAAAAAAATGGGTAGGATTCAGAGCCTGAGCACTTGTTTTGCGAGGCCGATAAGGCTATCTCCCCACACAAACGCTATCCAAGCTCCTAACAAAAGGAATGGTCCAAACGCTATCTGAGTCTTCCTACCAGCTTTACGAAGTGCAAGTAACATACCGCCATACAATGCTCCCGTGAGAAACCCCAAGTAGACTCCCAAAAACCCTTGTGCGAGACCGAGCCATAAGCCTAACGTCATCTGCATCTTCACATCACCAAAACCCATCCCACGACCACGAGTGAAAAGATAGAGCAGAAGGATGGGAAGGGCGACGATGAGCGCTTGACCCACAAGCATTACATGAAGACTATTGAGACTGAGGTGATAGATTATTACGCCGACAAATAAAGATAGTTGCAACTCATCGGGGATGATGTGATGACGAGAATCAATAAGAGCAATCGCAATGCTTGTAGATGTAATGACTAATAGTCCGATCAACCCAAAGAGAGATCGCGCGCTTATCGATGTGACCTGAATAAAATAGAGATAAGTAACTACAAAAAATGATAACCCTGTGGCCGTTTCAACTAGTGAATATTGGATAGTGAGCTTTTCCTTACAACATTTACTCTTGCCACCTTGCAAAGCATATGATAGTACAGGAACAAGCTCTCCAAGAGAAAGTGTGCGTCCACAGCTATCACAAGATGACCTCCCCCCCAGAGACTTCCCCAAAGGCAACCTGTCAATCACTACATTGAGAAACGATCCTATGATGAATCCTTCGAGCGCAAAGAAAATGCTGGTCAGGACGATTATCTCCATAACCTCAGTATAGCAGTATCATTCAATTCGTGGTATTGGTGGAGTTCGCGACTTCTTTGCGCGGAGTGGGAAGAGCACAAGGAACACTATTTTCAGTTCCGGCTACAAAAACCTCATTTCTCCCCATGCAGGTCTTAGTCACTATATTAGTAGGCTGATCATACCATTTCTTTTGTTTGAGTCCTTTTTCGTTAAGTAGATATTGAATCATCCTATTCCAAATCGGAGATGCCCCTGTTACTCCCGAAGTGAGGTACGGATTCATGGGCGAATGATCGTTGTTGCCTACCCACACAACTACTAAGTACTCTGGTGTGTAGCCAATGGTCCAATTATCTCTTTTTTCGTCTGTAGTGCCGGTCTTTACTGCGACTTTATAACCGGGGATCTCTAACTGTGAATTGTATCCGAATGCGCTTGCCCGTGCTCTATTATCAGACAAAATATCCGAAATAATATATGCATACGCTGGATCAATGACTTGTTTCGCGCCTTCGATATCGAGTCCTTTGAAATTTCCCTTCTGTCCAGCAAGAGTAACTATGGGTGAGAGCTCGACTCTTTTCCCTGCATTTGCCAAAACACCATATGCCTGCGCCATATTGGTCATTGTTACTTCTCCCCCACCCAACGCAAGCGAGAGTCCATACCGAGAGGGATCTTCCCAGGTATCAATGCCTACCATTTTTGCAAAATCCATGAATTCTGGGACCCCTAACTTATTCATGACTTTCACTGCCGGAATATTGTAGGAGTTGGCAAGCGCATTTCGCACGGTTACCCTTCCATGAAATCTCCCATCATAGTTTACTGGTCTATATGACTCAGAACCACCTGTCTGAAATGAGGTAGGAGCATCATCAATTGAGGTTGCCGCGGTAAACCCATTTTGCAACGCATACGCGTACATGATGGGTTTGATTGATGATCCTGGTTGACGAAGTGCAGTGGTCACGTTGAATTCTCCGCTCAATCCATCGAAGAAATCGACCGACCCAACCATGGCCAAAATTTCGCCGGTAGACGGCTTGGTCACCAGTATGGCCCCATTAGTCACGTTCAAATAATTTACGTTTGCTATTTCTTCTTGCAGTATCTCTTCCGCCTTGCTTTGAATCTCCATATCAAGGGTTGTGCGTATCATATATCCTCCCTGATATAAATCCTTTGTATCAAGGTATTTCTCTAAATATTTCCTCACGTAAAATACGAAGTGAGGAGCTTTGATAGGGATGGCATTATCAATAAGACGCACAGTCTCGCGTGCTGCTGTTTCATACTCGTCGTTCGAAATAAGCTGTTGTAGTAACATCTCTTGTAAAACTTGATCTCGGCGCGCAACAGCACTTTTGATATTAGTGAATGGTGAGTAGATAGAAGGTGCTTGGGGAAGTCCTGCAAGTAGGGCTGCCTCAGACAAGGTGATGTCTTTGGCAGACTTGCCAAAGAATTTTCTACTGGCTTCTTCAATGCCGTATACCGAACCTCCATACGGCACTTGGTTCAAATACATCTCAAGAATTTTGTCTTTCGAATACACCCTCTCGGTCTCGAGCGCGATGATTATTTCTTTAAACTTGCGCGTGAGCGTTCGTTCGGGAGACAAAAGCGCAGTCTTCACCAATTGTTGTGTGATCGTGGAACCTCCTTGCACTCCTTTATTTCTAAGATAGGTATCTCGGAATGCGCGTGCTATTCCGCTTATGAGCGAAACTCCCTGATGACTGTAAAAATCCTTATCTTCAATAGCAATCGTTGCTTGCGCGACGTATGGCGGAAGTTCGCTTAATTTGATTGGTGTGCGCTGTTGGTCTTTGTAAAAATCATACAACGATTTCCCATTTCGGTCATATAGGTGACTTGTAAGCGCAAAGTTGACTTTCCCTATATCTTGTGGGACGGGGAGATGAGTGTAGAAATCATAAAACAGGTATATTGCCGCACAAAACACTATGAGTAATATCGACACAACTATAACGGTCAACCGCACGTACTTCATCCTAATATTCCTGCTGTTATCCTTGGTTGCAAGGGTTACTCGAGCCTTGCCCTGATGAGTCTCAATCAGGTCAAGCATGCTTGTTGTTTCTCGGACCTGTCTGTCAACTACCTCATCTTTGGAACGTTTTCTGGGTGTTAACTTTTCGACAATGTGCACTATGCGATAATGGGCACTTCGCACACTGTTTCGAAATGCATTCCAAGGTCTACGTACCTGAAATAGTGCTGTGCGAAATGCGTGCTTTGCCTGACGTTGGACTTTGTAGATGATTCGTGAAAAGCGCACTCTCAAAGTATGAACTTTGTGTCCGATGACCCGAACAACGGCACCTGTCACAGACACCATGCGCTTGATGAGAAACGAGATGAAATAGGCGACAGCTAGTACATGTGCGCGAGTAAATCTATAGAAGAAACGTGTAAGTATTGCGCTCTGTTCACCGATACCAATAAATATCTTGAGCACAACAATAGATACACGCGTGAAGAAGATAATTATTTTAGTGACAAGAAACCGTATGCGCGAGGAGCTCATGAGCGGAATTATACCCTATAGTAATACCTTCTTCAACCTTGCTTAAAGGGCACATGTTTAAGCTTGCTCCTGACAATGAGTCTATTCCAATAGGTGCCGGGAGGAACACAGGTGATCAGTGTGAGATATGATGCATCATATCGTGGTTCAAGTACAGATATCTGATCGGGTTTCACAACAAACATATCATAAATTGCGTATTCATACTCTTGGTTGTCGTATGTAACAAATATACTATCTCCAGGAGAAAGGTCGGGAACATGAGTAAATATTGTCTTGTAGTCCTTGACATTGTAGAGTTGTGGAAGTGTAGAATGACCAAAAATGTTTACTGAGCCATATTCTCCAGGCGTAGTGGATGGAAGATAATGTACTAAGCTTTTGGTCAAGTCATCACCCGCGACTGCTACTTTCGCATTTTGAATATTTAATTTAGGGATTGAGAGCCAATATTCTTTGACGTTAAAAGTGTCCTTCGCACTTGGGAGCTGTGGCCTATTCGGAAACCAATCTTGTAGCTGCAAGAACTCACGCACATTTTGTGACAATGTAGAAGTCTCCCCAAGGATTGCTCGAGCTGGGTACACAGATTCTTCGTCTGTCAGTGTTGGTTGTAAGATAGGTGTTTGAGCAAGAAGCCTCGTGCGCAATTCGTAGGTAAGTATAGGATATACCGCCCATATCAGAAGCCCGAATCCGACTGTCATAATAATGTATGACATGAAGCGAATCGTTAGCTTTTGCACCGATTGTTTCTTTTTTACGTATTTGTATGATTTCATGGGGACTAATGATACCAATAATGAGAGGGTGAAAATCTTATTTAAGGCAAAAACGATCGGTTTCTATAGCCTTTTGTCTCGCTCCCCTATTGTGAATCTCGCGTTTCCATCGGATTAATCTCAACCTCAATGTTTTCGATACGATACGGAACAAAAGACTGAAACACGGGGAGCACAGGATTGTGAATAAAGGTGACTTCAGATATTTTGTATGTGTCTTTTAGAACCTTTGTCGCTTGAGAAACAAGATTTAAACGAACACTTTTTTTGATGCTTTGGATGTCAACAGATTCAAAAACATCCAGAGATGTGTCGAGTTTGAGGTCGCAGGTCTGCTCATCAGTCGCCAGTTCTTCATCGCTAAACGTATATGTTATGCCTGCATTTAGGAATTGGAAATTCTTCCCCTTTTCTTCTTTTACTGCCTTTTGCAACACATCGATGAGCGCACCCTTTTGTACAACATAGAGCACTGCCTTCACACTACCCTCTGCCTGTACTGCCGATGCAACCTCGCCGACCTCAGCAGAATAGGTGAGGTCGCTCATGTCAACCGTCGAAATATTGTCCAACGTCACCACATCTCGAGAAGCCCCCGCTTTGACTGATTCTGATGTTTGTTTGGCCTGCGTAGCAACCATCTTGTTAAGTTTGTCGATATCATCTTCGGAAACTACAGAGACCGTTTGTTGAGATCCTCCAGAGAAACTTCCCTCAGACAAACCATAGTAGAGCGATGATGGGTAATCTTCGATTGCAAACTGTTTGTCTTTGGCAATGTTCCCTTCAGTGCCAATGAATGTCGCTGATGCATCTACTGTTTTTTTGCTGGCTTGCTTTGTTCCTGATGCGGTATCCACCGTCGCAGGAGCGAGCACAACATCGTCATCGAGCTGAAATGCACTATTGTCATCTAAGTAGAGTAATGTTCCCGCACTGAAACTTGCCTCCTTGTCTTCAAAGCTTGCAAGAATTATCTTTCCTTTTGCGCGCTCTCCAATTTCTTGTCTACCGGTAGTGTCTACTTTTACGTCCACCTTTTTCTCTTCTACCACCTTGGATACTGGTACAGAAGAAAGAGCTTGTGATACTTTGAGCGACTCGGTTGGAACAGCAATGTCTAAAGTGACTTTATGAAGGTATAACTCAAAAACTATCAGGCCTGCCAGCGCAATGCAGGAGATTATTCCGACAGACATGGCGATTGATTTCATTAAAACCTTCTT
The DNA here is from genome assembly GCA_017993865.1 of Candidatus Woesebacteria bacterium. Classification (GTDB taxonomy): domain Bacteria; phylum Patescibacteriota; class Microgenomatia; order UBA1406; family GWC2-37-13; genus JAGOLU01. The sequence goes on along the minus strand of JAGOLU010000038.1, from coordinate 49 downwards.
TTTTGATGTATTGGGTGCGGCGTCGTCTTCCACTAATACTTCGTCATTT
>JAGOLU010000037.1 GCA_017993865.1 Candidatus Woesebacteria bacterium | reverse complement strand
ATGCAGGATTATATTGTCGATAAAACTGCAATTTTTGCATATCAGGATTCAAACGACTATTTTATTACACTTCATCAGACCAACGACCGACTCACCTCACAGGGGTTTGTCATCCCTTCGAGAGTGTGCCGAGTGAGCACAGAGGATTTCGGTGGCACACTTCAGAGCATGCATGGTAATCACAATATAGAAAATGCAGCGCTAGCCCAGAGAGTCTCTGAGTTGTTGCTTCCCAAGATTGACCACAAAGCTATACAGAGCCATATTGGTAGTCTCCATGGAATGAAATTCAGACAAGAAATCATCCTAAGCTCTGATCGCATTACTGTTGTTAACGACTCAACATCTACAACCCCCATATCTACCATAACGGCCCTGAAAACGTTTCACGATAGAAACATAATCCTTATACTGGGCGGCAACTCAAAAAACCTAGAAATAAGCTCCTTGATAGAAGAAATCCGGAAACACCAGGATAGGATCATAACAATTACTCTCCTGAAAGGGTCTTTGACTGATGAGGTATACATCCACCTTCTCGCAATACCAGGGCTCGAGATCTCTGAAATATATGAAGATTTTTCGTCTGCAGTCAGTGACAGTGTGCGAACCCTTCAAAATAGCAACGAGCCCACATATCTGTTGTTTTCTCCCGGAGCAACATCGTTTGCACAATTCAAAAATGAGTTTGATCGAGGGGAGAAGTTTAGTCAGATTATTTCTGATATAATGAAATAATGAGTCGATCAAAGAGCGGAAAAGCCTGGTATATCAATCTGTACACCCTTCCTATTATCCTTACTTGTATAGGCCTCTATTTTGTTTTTGAAGGATCTTCAATACGAGCGCTTAACTTGTATGACGACGCATTTTTCTTTGCCAAAAAACAAGCTATGTGGTTTGTATTCTCACTTATAGGGATGTATGTCTGTTCAAGATTGAATTATCGCAGACTGTATATCATTGCATTGCCTGCAGTTATCATAAGCATTATTCTTCTCATCGCCGTGCTCATCCCTGGCATTGGCACCAATGTCAATGGTGCGCGCAGATGGATCAACCTGGGCCCCCTTAATCTTCAGCCTGCCGAACTTGCCAAGTCTGCCATTATTTTATATCTCGCGGCCTGGTTCCGACATAGGGAGAAACAACGTATTATCGCCTTCGTTTTATTGCTCCTCGTTATTGCAGGTCTCATTATGTTGCAGCCAGACATGGGAACGTCAATCATTATTGTATTTATCTCAGTGGGGATGTACTTCGTGGCAGGAGTAGACTTAAAAAAGTTTTTCATTGTGTTACCTGCATTGGCGCTTGTCGCGGTGGTTACTGCACAGTCTGCAACGTATAGACTTCACCGACTGCTTGTGTTGTTTGATATAAATCAAGACCCACAAGGCATCGGATATCACGTTCGACAAATTATCATAGCAATCCAAAACGGAGGACTCTTCGGTTTGGGATTTGGTGGTTCAAAACAGAAATATTTGTTTTTACCAGAACCCCATACGGACAGCATATTTGCCATTATTGTTGAAGAGCTTGGATTCCTGGGCGGACTAGGGTTAATTTGTATGTACGCACTTTTTCTGTACTATCTGTACAGAGTGGTGGTGCAGATGAAAAACAGATTTGGGTTCATGCTTGGGGCAGGAATAATGCTTTTCTTCGGTTTTCAATCACTCATTAATCTTGCTGCGATGACCAGGCTCGCGCCTCTTACCGGAGTCCCATTGCCATTTGTGTCTTATGGCGGCACAAGCTTATTAATCTCATTTTGCCTGGTGGGGATCATGATCAATTTAGCACGTCAGGAAAGCGCTCCAAAAACCGAGAGGACATCTCACGTAAAAGCATTTCGTCCAGAATCATTCCATATTCGCAAGCTTAGATTCTGGAGAAAGAGAAGGTAACCACTCGTTACGCACCAGGCAGGTACCCCCCTTCGTGGCACACATTGAAGTGTTCGACATATCAAGAAATCTCCACTACAATATGTTTATGAAGCTCCTTATCACCGGCGGTCACCCAACCCCTGCGCTCGCAGTGATTGATGAGATAAAAGACACCCAAAAGAGTATAAAAGTGGTTTTCGTGGGGCGGAGATATGTAAACTCACGAGAGAGAGCAAACTCACTCGAATATCAGGAAGTTATAGCACGTAGGTTGCGTTTTGTTGATACAGCCACCAGGCGGGGTTTTCGGGGAGTGATAGAGCTTCCGTATCGAGTAGCACAAAGTATGGTTGTATTAAAAAAACAAAAGCCAGATGCAGTACTCAGTTTTGGCGGATATATCAGCCCCCCCATTTGTATTGCGGCTTTTCTACTGGACATTCCCGTGTTTTTGCACGAACAAACTCTGCGACCAGGCAGCTCAAATATTTGGTTGTCAAAAATTGCAACAAAAGTAATGATTTCTTTCCCTCAAACTATTCAATGTTTTGACAAGAACAAAGCCATTCTTACGGGGAACCCACTACGCAGAAAGCTACTTGAGAAACCAACCACCTCAACATTCTCGCATCTCCCGAAGCCTACGGTACTGGTGCAAGGAGGGAACCTTGGATCACATTCTCTAAACACTCACCTTTTTTCCATCCTTCCTCGGTTGGTAGAGAACTTTTCGGTAATTCACCAGGTGGGGAACATTAAGGAATATGGCGATTGGGAAACTGCACTCGAGACACATCTCTCACTTCCCAACGAACTGAAGGACAGGTATTTTCCCGTACAACATCTCTCAACCGCTGAAATAACTGAAGCTTATAGTAAGGCAGAAATAATTATTTCACGCAGCGGTGCGAGCACGATCACTGAAATCACGGCCTTACACAAACCTGCGGTATTATTACCATTGCCCTGGTCAGCTCATGGAGAGCAGCAAGCCCATGCAAAGTTGCTGACCGACGCGAAGGTGGCAGAAACATTTGATCAATCAAGATCAAGCGAAGAGCTGCTTCGGTGTATTCAAAATACCAGCGACAATGTACAATCATACCAAGACCATTACGACTCATTCACCCCATTCTATGATCCACAAGCGGCGCAAAAAATTCTTCTCATTATTCAGCAAACCCTCACGCAACAATCGTGAAGTCTCGAAATTTAGCTCTAAAAAGCTCAATCTGAGAAAACCTCACCACTTCCCAACAATAAAGTTCAATTTCAACGCACTCACAGGCTTGTTTAAGCGTACGGAAGTCACCCTGACACTATCAATCGCTCTTATCGCATTCTTTATATTTATTTTTGTCCATTACTTTTTTATGATTTCGAAAATTGGGATCAAAGATATGAGCGGATATCAAATATCAGATTGGCACATGGAAGGTCTCGAAAAAATTAAGGGCAGAAATATCTTGTTTATGTCACCAGATATAATCGAGCGAATAGTTCGAGATTCAAACCCATCGATAGGTTCGATGCAAGTTAACATCCTCTACCCACAAACGATCGAGTTGCTTGTGCGCCTGCAGGAACCTGTGGCGTATTTCACTTACGATAGCACCCGATTCTTCTTATTATCAAAGGAGGGAACATTGTTGAAATACGAATACGAACGCCCCAAAAATTTGGGCGAGATACTCTACTATCAGGCAGTTACGCCTGGTGAGTATGCCCTTGGCAAGCCTATGGGTTCGAGAGATATTCGATTTGCCGCAGAGATTGCGGGGATACTCAATAAGTATGGATTTGACACGTTTGTCATCACTGTTAACGACAGTCACCTGATATTGGGGGAGGTGGGGAATCTCACTATACGAGCGGCGAGCGACAGTGATCTGACTCGCCAACTCTCGTCTCTCGACCAGGTAGTCAGAATAAGCCAAAAAGGGGGAGAAACCATCAAAAGTGTCGATGTGAGGTTTGATAAAATAATTATTGAAAAATAATTATTGGTGGACTTTTCCAAAGGTTTACGCTATCCTAAATACCGTTATATGAGCATGAAACAAACAATCACCGCTCTGGATATTGGAACTTCAAAAATTGCCGTGGCAATAGCGGTACACGATGAGGCCGGAAAATTGAAGGTTTTGGGCTACGGAGTAGCCGAATCTCAAGGAGTGCGGAAGGGAGTTATTGTGGACATCGATCAAGTTACTGAGTGTCTCGATATAGCGACCCAGAAGGCCGAACGAATGGCAGGGGTAAGTGCAAAAGACGCATTTGTGTCAGTCGGAGGCCCCCACATTGCTTCACAAGATTCTCATGGAGTGGTAGCGGTAGCCAACCCCAAAGGCGACATATCTGAGACAGATGTTGAGCGTGTTATTGATGCAGCCAAAGCAATATCTATCCCTTCAACACGCCATATTCTCTCGGTGTCACCTCGGCAATTTGTGGTTGATGGTCAAGGCGAAATCAGAAACCCCGTGAGTATGAGTGGCGTTCGGCTTGAGGTAGACTGCAATATCATCACTGCATCGGCAACAAATCTTCGTAATGTAGAGCGCGCGCTCGACACGGTGGAACTGAGCAATGCTGGGTTTGTTTTTTCTGCGGCAGCCTCAGGGCACGCAGTACTCGCAGACACAGAGAAAGACTTGGGCGTGCTCATTGTCGATATCGGGGGCGGTAAAACAGACTATGCGGTATACGGTGAAGGAGCGCTCTGCTATGTTGCATCTGTCCCAATAGGCGCAAAGCACATAAGTAGTGATCTTGCAGTGGGCCTTGGCCTCCCCCTTGAGGTTGCAGAAGAAATGAAAATCTACATGTCAAACTCCTACACGCCTTTCTCCGGTCGGGCTAAATCTGTGGAGCTTCCTGATATTAGTCAGTATCTTGTACAAGGTGAGGCATCAGATTTCACCAGCAAAACAGTATATGAGGGCATAATATCAATCCGCATCGAAGAGATTCTCCATATGGTGTTTGCCGACCTCGAACAAAAAGGCTATCATAAGTTGATTCCGGCAGGAGCAGTGTTTACCGGTGGGGGAGCTCGTACCATTGGTGTGCAAGAGATTGCCAAACATCTTTTTAGAGTACCGGTTCGCCTTGGCAAACCTGTGGATCCGACAAGCCATTATTCCAAAAATGTAGTAGTGGGTATTACCGACGAGCTTAGCGACTCATCGTTTGCGGGTCTTGTGGGTCTTTTGCAGGCAGGAGACATGATGAGCAGCGGCAAAGGTGGCTCATCCGTACTCGAGAATCTTCAGATGAATATTACCAGTCCGTTTAGAGGTTCATCCGTACAAAAAAGTTCGTACTCTCTCTTTGAGAAAATTAAAGATATAATTCAACAATTCTTACCATAACTCATGCTTATCAAATCAACCACAGGTCAGGTTGCCCGTATAAAAGTCATTGGAGTGGGTGGTGGCGGAAGTAATGCTATCGGAAGTATGATAGACGAGGGTGGCATTGACGGTGTTGAGTTTATCTCAATAAATACTGATGCCCAGGCGCTTCTGCATAACAAAGCACATATTAAAGTCCAAATAGGAGATGCGCTCACGAGAGGATTAGGTAGTGGGGGAAGCCCCGAGGTTGGTCAAAAAGCAGCTGAAGAGTCATTTGAGAAGCTTAAAGAAGAACTCCAAGGTGCAGATTTAGTTTTCATTACCGCAGGAATGGGTGGTGGAACTGGTACAGGAGCGTGCCCGATCATTGCGAAAGTCGCGAGGGAGTGCGGCGCGTTAACTATCGGAGTGGTAACCAAGCCATTTTTGTTCGAAGGGAGTAAGCGCATGAACGCTGCTAAATTTGGTATTCAAAACCTCAAAGACAATGTAGACACCCTTATCGTAGTGCCAAATCAGCGGATTCTTCAGATTATCGATAATAAAACCTCGATGCTGGAGGCGCTGCGCAAGATAGATAGTGTTTTGCATCAAGGCGTCCGAGGTATTGCAGAGCTTATCACTGATCCTGGGCTTATCAATGTAGATTTTGCCGACGTACGAACCATCATGTCCAACGCAGGTACCGCACTTATGGGCATCGGCGTTGCCAATGGTGATGGTAGAGCGATAAATGCGGTCAAAGAAGCGATAACTTCACCGCTCTTGGACTCCAGTATCGACGGAGCCAAGGGCGTACTTATCAATATCTCCGGTGGATCCGATATGACCATGCTCGAGGTTGATGAGGCAGCAAATATGGTATCTCAAGCCGTGGACCCCGAAGCAGACATTATCTTTGGCGCAACGATAAAACCCGAGCTTGAAGATTGTATAAAAATAACATTGATCGCTACCAAGTTTGATGAGACAGTAAGTGTGGTGCGCAGGCGCACAGAAACCATGAACGAGTTTGTCAGACCGCAAGAACAACCAGATCAAAAGAGCGCTGAGCCCACTCAGCCATCTCCCGCACCAAAGAAAAGCGAGAATACCTATGAGCTCGAAAACGACCCCTTCGATGTCCCCGCGTTTTTGAGGAAGAAGTAGATGATGAAATGTGTAGTGTTAGCGACCGCTTCTTATCCGACTGGTTATGTTGACTACTTCGGGAGCACAGACCTGAGGGTCGCCCATGTGCTGGCCAGACATGTCGACTACTCTCCTAGCAGTATGGCCTACTTGTGGGTGGCATGGTTTTGTGCCATCAGGTTGTTTTTGGTATGCATATCCAAGAAACACGTTACATCCTAAACATGGAGTCAGCAAAGTATTGCGTGTGTGAAGTTCCGGAGGTTTTCTTTTTAGAACCAACTCTTCCACATTTGGTGCTAGAGTATCAGGAATATAAAAATGTGGCATACGAAATTAACAACAAATAATTATTGGCGATTGTACGTCTTGTTGTTGTTGTTGTCAAGAGGCCCTAGTAGCAATATGAAGGATGCTAGTTATCGATTTTTGGAGGTACGATAAAGTATGCAACAAGGATTGGGGTATCTCGATAGACGATTTCCCGCAACTTCATATCCTTTAGTTTGTCGTATTCAGCATCTGTTAAGCAATGATTACTCACGATAGCAATTGCGGTTTTTGGGTGGTGTATCCTTTCTTCGCAAAGCTTAAAAACAGTGTTCTCATGTCGGTAAGTATTCTTCGCTTTCTGCATGATTGATTGAATTTCTGCAGGATCGTTCATTTTGAGAAAAGCATACGTCATAAATGTATTCTTTGTACTCACATCTGTATCGTAGACAACCACGGGGGAGTCGCTATCGAGAGTTGATATGTATTCAGTCACTGCCCGTTCTCGCTCGTTGAAAACTTCGCTGAGCGTGATAGGGCGGCGACCGAAATACTCATACGCAAATGTGCTCACATCAACGAGAGAAACGACTACAAAAACTATAACCACTATTTTCTTTAGATGCTTGTATTTTGAGATCATAGTCCACCCTTCGGTTATACCAAGTGCAATTAAGGAAGAGAATCCCACAATCATCAGCACGCCTCGGATGGCAAAAGAATGACCGTTAAGGCTCATGAGCGAAGGGATCATTCCCCACAGGATAAAACACGCTAAGAACCTATAATCGATGCTCTTATTTCTTAGTGATACAAGACCCAGTGTTAAAAACGGTAACCATGAGATATAGAGCAAACCTCCAACACCCGTGCCATTGATGGGGCTTGCGTCTCCCTTGAAAAAGAACGTGTGTGGGCTCAAACCTTGCATAAAGGTATCAATGCCGTAACGCATTGACTCAGTGAGTTTATTGTCAAAAATCTTTGAAACAAATAAGGGAAATATTGTCTCATTTCTTTTTGTATCTACATAGGATGAAAACTTCTCCATGTTCAGAAATAACACTTGGTCAGTCCGATTAGATGTTGTTTTTGAGTCTATGAGTAAAACTGATAGGACCAAGATGATAACAAATAATATGTGTCTGACATACTTTTTTAACTCCCATTCCTTATTTGAGGTTTGTAGATACCATTCCATAATAAATGGAATACAGGGGATTATCGTCCGGAACCCTTGATAGTTAAAAAACGCAAGCCACAGTAGAATATATGCAAGAATTCGTCTTCGATTGAGAAGGAGCAAGATGGCGAATAATACTGTGGGGAAAGCTAACGTCACATCCATGGCAATTCGTCCGAGATGAAATAACCACGGGCTTGTTGCAGCAACCATTGATGCGATAATTGAGAAGCGCACATCCTTCGTAATTTTATGAACGATCAGATATATAAGATATGGGGCAAACGACGAGATGAACACAAAGGGCAATCGTGCTAAAAACACGTTTTTAAGAGGTATTAATAACCAAAAAAGCGCCGAAAACCA
>JAGOLU010000036.1 GCA_017993865.1 Candidatus Woesebacteria bacterium | reverse complement strand
AGTGTCCAGACCACCTGAGAACATCATTACCACTTTATTAACACTACCTTTCTGTGCCTCGTATGAGGAGACTTTCTGATATTTTGTTTTAGTATTCATATTGAGAATATTAAATTTCTAAAAGAGAATGCAATTGCTTTGTCCAGCGATCACGCTCAGTGCGCAGTTTCTGTTTTCTTTTTTGTATCAATTTCGTGAGTTTGGTCAGGTTGAGATTGCCCGTGGAACCGATGTGTAAACTATTCTTTAATTCTTTCTGAGCGTCAAAATCAGGTATGCTGTCCAGATTCTCACCCACCTTCTGGTATGCAGATCGAAATGGAATTCCCTGGGATACATACCTATAGGCAAGAGATGTCGCATACAAATCTTTGGTCATATGTGATGTAAGTACTTCTGTATTTGGAGTAATGCTGGAGGCCAATAACTCTACAACTCCCAACGTATCAGACGCGAGAGTGAACGCCTCCATATATGGCTTCTTGGTATCTTGGAGATCTCTATTGTACCCTGAGGGGAGGTTAAGACTGATTGAATACACCTGAGTGAAGTACCCGAACATAATATGTACTTTGGACCTCAATAACTCCGCAATATCAACATTTTGTTTTTGCGGCATAATACTGCTCCCGGTGCAAAGTGATGGATCAACGTTGAAAAAGTTAAACTCGCTTGTCGTAAAGAGCAACACATCAGACGCAAACCGAGAAATGTCTGCTGTAATATTCATCAGGGCAAAAAGGACCGCAGACTCTATTTTCCCTCTACTATTTTGACAGTAGAGTGAATTGTTTTGCACCTTCTTAAACCCGAGCAGGTCGGCAGTTATCTGTCGATCAAGGGGCAAATTGACGCCATACGCAGCACCAGACCCCAGAGGTGATTGGTCGACAAGATCAAATGCAGTGCCGAGAAGTTTGAGACTATCAGCAAGCGATTCAGCATATGCACCAAACCACAGGCCGACCGATGATGGCATGGCTTTTTGCATGTGCGTATAGCCTGGCATAGGCACATCCTCCCATTTCTGAGCACACTGAATGAAAAGTTGAATGACAGAGATCACCTGTCCTGTAATCTGAAATAGCTGCTGTTTGCTAAAAATCCGCATATCTACAAGCACCTGATCGTTCCGAGACCTCCCGGTATGGATCTTCTTCCCTATATCTCCCGTGAGCCGAACAAGTTCATTCTCGATTTTTGTATGAATATCTTCATCGCCAAGGACTAGGGAAAATTCTTTTTCTTCGTGCTTCTTGAGTATGGTGTTGAGGGCATGTAACAGTGCATCTACCTCAGCTTTTCTGAGGATTTTGATAGACCCAAGCATTCTTGCGTGCGCCGCTGAGCCGTAAATGTCAGCTTCGGTGAGGAAATTATCGTATACGAGATCGTCGGCAGTTTCGAACCGCTCAAGCGATGCGTGCATTTTTGATTTGGTATTTTTCTCCCAAAGTTTTTTCATAATAAAAAATCCGTCACTGAAAACAACAAGAATATTGTCTTCAAGGACGGATTCTCCGTGGTACCACCTTGATTCCTGAGTGACTTACGTCACGCGGGCTCTTTGTATCGTCATAAGTCTTGAGGACGAAGAACGACTGATATATTTGTCCGGTATATCTTCCGGAGAGCATTTCCTCTCTTGTGCTTGCTGGATCGCGACTCCAGATTTATTGAATGGTGATTTTACTCTTGATCAAATGGTTTGTCAATGTGGATCTCACCCTGTTACACCTCCATTCCATTTGCCTTTTGTACGTCTTCCATTGTCCCAATATCTATCGCTTCTTCTTTCATACCATACCCGTACACATCCTGCTGAGCTTGGACAAGCCAGCGAATGAGATTGCCAGGTGCATCAAGCGTTTTTCCTGTTTTGTCTTTGAGACTTTCTTTATGACCTCTGATATAGGTGAGCGCTTCTTTTGAATAATAGTAAAAGGGGATGGCGGCAAGGTTGCTCGGTGGTGTATTTGGCTTTTCGAAAAACCCTGTGAGGAGATGTTCTTTATTCAGTGTGGCACACCCCAACCTCCCTGCGATCTGATCTATCGGCATTTGTTTAAAAATGGTTGCCGAATGACCCTTCGCAGTCGCATCACAAAACTGAATGAAATCTTTGAGAGACAAGTGAGTGGGGGTGTCGGTGGGGCATACCAGCAGATCTTCATTCCACCAGTTTTTTTGGTCTAACGCAAAAAGAATATCTCCGACGCCACCCAACCGTAACTCCGGGTCTGTCGTGTTATCGGACATTACCTCCAGCCGCTCACATGAATTGTCTGCGCAGTATTCTTTGTATAAATCGAAAAATCGATTATTTGTGATAAGAAGAAGATGGTTATATTGAAGCGTCGAAATATCGTTGAGCATCCGGCTCAGTATTGTTTTTCCATTGACCTCTATCAAGCCTTTTGGCAAATTTATGCCAAATTGCTCAAGCCGAGTACCGTAGCCGGCAGCAAGAATGAGGATGTTCATGAGAGTCTCATTATACTAGAGATGGTATTTTCAAGGCATACGCACCTTCCAAGATTTCCAGGTGATACCACTCCCGTATGTCTGCTGAGCGACAATAATATGTGTTTGATCAGGGCTCCACGCAGTGGCCCAGTTGCCCGTGCGGTCTCTCTTGCGATCAAACCAGCTAGTGGGGTTAAACTGTGTTATTTTCGATGCCTGCTGAAGTGCATCCAACCGTTTTGTGTATGTCTCTGATCGTAATGTTCCTAGAAACCATCGAACATTGTATGACCGACAACATTTAGTTGAGCCCCAAATAATACTGGCTCCATCTGCAGAATAGCGTGCATGCTCATCGTATTCTGTTGGGGAATTTGTGAGATTTCGCATTTCGTCTGTCATAAGGTTATATTCCCACACGTCAAGCCCCGCACTATATTCCAACCCAGTATCTGCAGAGAATAGTACTTTTGTGCTATCTGGCGAAAACCCATGCGGTTCAAATATGTTTCCATCTCCCACATTGAGTACCCTATTATTTGTCAGTCGAGGACCACCTATATAGGATACATCTGCGACATGCACTTCCCATTTACCAAAAATCATGCGGGGGTTCGTATAGTCTGCTTTTTCAAGGATTTTTGCCCAGATTACTTTCGTACCATCGGGAGAAAGGTATGGTGAGAGCGCACCGTTTAGATCTGTTTCATCATGTGGATATGGATAGTTGGTTAGGTTGGTCCATGCGTTGGTATGTGTGTTGACAATCCAAAGATTTGTTGAGGATGCAAGGCCTGGTTCAGAATATTGCTTTGGGCACCCAAAGTTCATCTCTACGGTGAGTACTATATAATCCCCATTCGGACCATAGTGTGGAAACCCTTTGTGACAACCCGCTGAGAGCCCCGGCAGACCTGAGGGCACGGGGATCATTTGCTCGTCCTTGCCATTGGTGTCCCATGTGTACACCTGAAAAACACCGTCTGCATCTTTGCGGTAGCCCAAAAGTCGAGCGCCATCGGGCGACCAGTCGGTGACGATCATGTCTCCAAGGAGTGTTTTTTCAGAGGAAAGTGTAGTTGTTGCCCTAGCCTGCGCAAGTTCTGATATGCGCTCTTTAGCTGAGGGTAGGAGGAATGCGACAAAAAGAAGTACTAAAATGAGAAGTACAATCCAGACTGTTTTAAGTTTCTGTCTCATAGAAGTATAAGAATTTCACAATGCACGCTGGGTCTACTATAGCGCAAGTGGGAATATCTGTCTATGAGCACATCATGATCAACAAGATAATAAGAATCTACTTACCACTACTGAGCCATTTTGTGATTGCTTCAACGAGCTCTGTCTCTTTCGATGCGAAGTTGTGAATGGCGTTTTCGATAATGACACTTTGAAAATGAGAACTGGCAGTATTAGCTTTCAATACTCTTGACGCAGTCTGTTGATCCACGCCAACAGACATGTCATTTTCTGGATTCACGACAAGGATAGGTTTTTTGATTTGATTGAAATACTTGAATTCTCTCTCTGGTTCTTTAAAGTTGAATATCCAATAGTCTGAGTTCTCGCGGGTAAAATCCCAAAAAGTATCTGCACAGACCGGAGCATCACTCCACAACGTAACAGGCATGAGCTCCTGACCGTTCCCTGCCTGTATCATATTCTTTGCTTGCTGGGCAAACGTACGCCAATCGGGGACCATTGCGTCAAGCAGATATATGATGTCAGCGGTCGAAAGCAATATCACTTTACTAATATCATGCTCTGGTTGGTTTGCCAGGTAATAGCAAATCTTGTGCGGCCCAATGCTATGGCCCTGCAGGATAATTTCTTTGTATCCGAGCGATTTTGCATACGCGATAACTCCGTTTAAATCGAGCACGACCTCTTTCAGTATGTCGAATGCCGTCCCCTTTTTGACCCACTCATACCCTTGAGTGCTTCGTTGCAGCATATCAGCCATGTAGTCATGACCACGGTTGTTAAACGTTAAAAATGAATACCCCTCCGGTGGGTAACCGTAGCCCATTGCCGTTACAAAGTGGTTTTGAACAAAGTGACCCTCTTTGCCATGGACGTGAATGATGATTTTCTCTTTTGACTCTGGTGAGCTAAAGAGAATCGCATCTAGTTCAAGGTTGTCCTCTGCATAGATTTTGTGCAGTGTTAGGTCGACGTTGTTTGGTTTTTTGAACATGGGTGAGGTGTCTTGTGTAATGTGTGTATTTTACTAAGGATGAACCGCCTTATGTGAGCAAACTTGCGAGCTTCCGCACGGTGTTTATGTTGCGCGCAGTCATATGCTTATACAGTTTTGTGCCGACAAATTTGCTCATCCCACTTTTGTTGTAGTTGGCTCTATCCACGTTCCAGATGATTGCGCCAGAAAAATATTGTAACGTCTCGATTCCTTCTGTGGGAGAAAGGAGCGAGAGCGACTCCTTTTTGTCGTACTCTTTCCAGAGAAATAAGATGTCTGTTTTTTGTTCTGTGTTGTTTTCCCAGGTTTTGGGAATAGCTTTCACGAGGCTCAAAATAGTTTCTTTGCTTCGCACAACTACGGGTATGGGCATTCCAAACTCAGTTTGGATTGCATTTTGGAGTTTAGAGGCAAGTGCATCGGTATCTTTTTCGGTTGTGCTAAAGAGCACATTGCCACTATTGATATATGTGAGAACATCTTCGAATCCAAGCGATTCAAAAAGCGCTTTCAGCTTTTTCATTTCTACTTTGGTGTTGCCACCAACATTGATGCCACGGAGCAGCGCGACGTGTTTCATGTGTCTATTATACAAGTTGAGTCAACAGACCTCGTAAGCCCCGTGAGGATAAAACCTACCCGTAGCTTTTGTTTATTCTTTTCTCCGTACCTGCTTTTTAACTTGTTTTATGGCTTCGTGGGTCGCTCGTAAAAAGTCTCTGTCTTTGTTTCGAACAAAGTAGCTGCCCGAGTCAGTAGTGATTTTGAGCTTTACTTCAAACAATATAGGTTTCCTTTCGGGAGAATTTACTACATCACAGGTGAATCGCATCAGCTGAAATTCCTGTTGTTTGTTGACCCACAATGCAATCTTTCTCAAACTTTCATTTACTTCACCTTTCTCTGCCTGACTCAGTGCGTCTGGCAACTTGCTCACAATAGTCAACAGATAAGGAGTCTCTCTGACGAGCTGCGCAGCGGCCTTTAATAAGTTTTTTGTAGTAATGATGGAGCAAGGTTGTTGATTTTTATCAACGATGACGACAGAGTTATACTTACTCTTCAGCAGGTTTTGAATTAAGAGATATGTATCGGTTGATTCGTCGAGCCTTCCTACAATGGGGGAAGCGTATTTTTTGAGCGGTTGTTTATCGCGTTTTATTTGTTCCACATCAAATGAGTAGTTCTTTTGACGAGAGCGGGTTGAGTATCGTTGGCGTTTGGTGGGAACTAGGTAAGGAGACAAGATATCTCTTTTGCTCACTATCCCTTTGACCTTGTTCTTTTCGTTTACCACAATCAATCTTGATATCGCATGTTTGGTAAATGTTTGGAAAGCGTCACCAACTGTGCTCCTGTCGGATATGGTGATGACAGACCTCTTTGGTAGGCCGTGCATGAGAGTCTCCGCGAAAAACTGGTTTGTTGTCAAACCCATAAGGATTGCTTTGGCCTTCACCATGCCAATCACGTTTCCCGCATCGTCAAATACGGGGAGGGTATAAAGCTTTAAGTCAGCCATCGAGGTGAGAATTTCGCCAACCGAAGTGTCTACTTGCAGTCTGGGAGGATGTATGAGACAAGAGCGAATGTGCGTTGAAGAGTCGTATCTGCGATTAAATAGGGTGTTTTCGACCGTAAGCAAGCCTACGAATTCCTTTTTGTCCCCGTACACCACAAGGGGTGTGTGAGTGTTAGAGAACTTATGGATGACACTTGATAGTTTGCTATCCGCATCGCACATAAGTCGTGCAGGTATTTTCTGCACTGGGAGATTTGTAAATGACTTCATACTCCTATAGTATACCAAAAACTTGCCCTCTGTGCGAATAAGGTAGGAGAGATCAAACTTAATATTGCTGGCTATTGTACACGACGTTAGAACCATCTTAGAGCGACAAAGTGCATATGTTTATATTCCAGATTTGAGAATTTACGCTAACGAATAAACCTACCCCACACCTCCCCTCACTATATCTTTCTACTAGATTTTCAACGATATCTTAATATTATATAAAGCGATGGTTATGGTGAAGCAATGTGAGATTGCAGATAGTCACACTATAGCCACTTCCATAATCACGGGACTGAGACTGGGATTCCTTCTCAACTTCCCTTCAGGCGATCATAGATAGCAGTTGGGATTATTGTAATGAGTGCTACTCCAGAAGCTAGATAGAAAGTGGCTTGAATGCCAAAGTATGCCGCGACAAATCCAAAAACTGGTCTACTAATAATGTTCACCGTTTTCATGACAGAAGAATAAAGACCAAAACCGTGTTTATATTGATGTTGCTCCAGAGATTCTGCTGTCATCGCCTTCACAACAGGTGAAGTTCCAGCGGTAAAGATACCCAATAGAAAAATATCAATCATAATTACCCAGTACGATTGGAGATTGATCGCCATGATTATAAGAAGAGCCATAAACACCTCACCAATAATAAGCATTCGCGAGGCGCCAAATATGTCTGACATTCTCCCAAGAGACAACCGCCCCACAAAATATCCAATAAAGAATATTGAAGTAATATACCCCGCTGTCCCCATATCAATACCCTTGGGTATCAGGAGAAATGGAAGGAAAATAAATAGGGACGAACTTGCAAAGGAATCACATACACCTGCAATTAGAGTAAACATAAACCGTTTCTGATGGAACAGACTTTCGAAATTTGTCTGTGTATCCTTCTGATTATTGCCTAGCTTACTATGTGATCTTGTCTTATTAATGATGAAAAATGCTACCAATACACCAGAAAAAATGGCAAGGACTACTGAGGTAGTTCTCCAATAGTAAATAGCAATTATGGCAGTGATGGCTGAAGTCATTGAAAATTTCCCCATATCGCCAATGGCCTTATAATCGCCAAGAGATTTCCCTCTCGTCTGAGGGGTAGACATGAGTGCTACTAGCGCATTTCCCAGTGGATCAAATAAACCTGTGGTTATTCCTGATACTGCAAATGCAAGCCCCACATGGATTGGCGTTGAGGCTGTAACCAAAAGAACCCATGAAATGAAGCCACTCACAACTGAGATCAGAATCACACGTCTATTCCCTATTTTATCCGCAAGGGGTGCAGAGAAGAACGTACACACAATTGATGAAACCGCCAGTATCATTCCATAAATTCCTACATAGAATATGTTGATATTCAGGTCTTTCTGAATATATGGGAGCATGATGAAAAGCCCCACTTGAGATCCCTCAAATAAGAATAGGAGAAAGAAAAGAATGCGTTTAGACATAAAAATACTACTTGTATTATACATCTGACGAGCATTTGCTGCCCAGCTTGGATTCGAACCAAGATAAGCAGCTCCAAAGGCTGCTGTCCTACCATTAGACGACCGGGCATGTAACTCTACAATCTCGTATCCAATCGATACCTGCGTTCACTGCTGCCACTTCGTGCCAGTACCATTATCCCACTCCGTTTCACTTCGGGGACTTCCTTCGGTCGGGCACCGGGCATAAGAACTTCACTTTCCAACACAGTATTTTATCATATTTTACGCACGTTTATGGCTTCGCGCGCACCTTCTTTTATTATTTGTTAAAATTAGACAGCTATACATATGAACTTTATATTTAGCCTGGACAGGCACTACATTCCGTCAAACCTCTTTACTTCCATTACGCTTGGCATAACGGGCTTCGTGCTCATCACTGTGGGCAGGTTCATCCCAAATGTGGGCATATTGAACATCATTGTACTTCTATTGATCCCTTGTGGTTTGGTGTGCTACGTATTCTGCATAATAGGCATCATTGCCACTTTAGTACGATACACACGGAAACTACTCACAAAACAAACGTAACTCACACTCACTTCAACTCCATCTCTCTCATGAATAAAGCGCTTCAGGATGATATAATCAGCACATGAAATCGGGAACTATTTTACTTCTAGGGCGGCCGAATGTGGGCAAATCCACCTTCGTGAACAATGTTATTGGCACAAAAGTGTCAATCACCTCCCCCAAACCTCAAA
>JAGOLU010000035.1 GCA_017993865.1 Candidatus Woesebacteria bacterium | reverse complement strand
TCTGTTCATTCATAAAATACATCGCATCAGCATCTTTGTACATATATTGCATCTCGATACTATTCACCTCTACTGTCTCCACAGACTCGTTCGATTTGAAGGCGTAATCAACTGTTTTGAGTGTCTGCACACCCTTAAGTTTGGTGTGCATGAGCGCAGATCCTTTCCCTGGTGAATAGAATTCCGTCTTTACTACTTGGCAAATATTACCTTGATACATGACAAAATCTCCTCGTTTTAGGGTGCTCGCTTGTGTTTTCATAATAGGTTATAAATTGTGATAAACATTGTAAATCTCCCCGAGGGAGATGGAGTATTTTACCAGATGAACCGCTATCTCGTAGCTTATGAGCTTATTTCCTTTTGGAGATCCTCCAATATTTTCTTCGCTTTGGCAGAAACTCTTTGGGGCACATGCACTCTGTAGGTCACATAAAAATCACCCCACTGATTTCGGTTTGGATACGGAATGCCTTTCCCTGACAGCCGGACTACCGACCCAGATTGCGTGCCTCCTCGCACTTTGAGATCAATATGACCCTCGACTAGTGGCACGCGAACAACCCCACCGAGCACCGCGGTCGTATAAGGAATGTCCATGATATGGTGCAAGTCTTGACCCTCGCGCTTGAAAAAGGGATGTGGTTTGACATGCACAATGACATCAAAGTCACTAAAACGTATCCTCATGCCGTCATCCACACCCGCAGGTATTTTAATGTCTTTTGATTTGCCACTGATTACTGTTTGTTTGGTGACACCGCGCACCGCCTCTTCAAACGTAAGAGTTAGTTCAAACACACTGCGTTTTTGTCTTGCTCTCCCTGCTGTTCTTCCGTATGGGTTTCCACCAAAAAATGTCTCAAAGATGTCCTCAATACCCGCTCCACCCCCAAAATCAAAGTCCACTCCCACTCCTCCAGGGCTACTTGAATAGTATTGATAGTTCCCTCCGCCTGGCCATCCTTGTCCAGGGCTTGCGCCTGCCGATGATCCACGTTTCTCGTAGTTCTCATGACCGACCTGATCGTAGATCGATCGCTTTTGTGAATCAGACAATACTTCATACGCTTTGTTTATTTTTTTGATCATGTCTGGAGCCTCTTTATCTTTATTGCGATCAGGATGCCACTCAACCACCTTCCGCTTATATGCAGATTTTATCTCATCCGTCGTTGCGGATTTTGAGACGCCGAGAGTGGAATAGAAGTCAGACATTTTATAGCGAAAACTGTTGAATTATAGTCTGCGCAAGGTTGGTATCAAATGGGTATCTTGTATCAGGTAAGTCTATCTCGCCTTGCGAATGAACCCAGAAGTGATGAAGTTCTCCACCTGGTGACCGAAGAACTGGAGATTGTTGATCGTATGTATCTGGATTGTCTACTGCCCTGTACTCCGAAGCATCAAATAAATCGTCTACTAACACCCCGCCCTTTCTAGATAGTATTTCAGGCATTTTATTGCGTCCGGACAATTCTGGTTGTCGATTCACATATTCTGTCTTCGTCTCCGCATCGATCCAACTTGCTTGTCTAATCGCATCTCTTAATGCTTCAGTTCGATCTCCCTCATCCAGATACTTTTCTTCATCTGGCTCAGAATACCAGGGATATGTTACATCATAATTTTCCGTCGTTATTACAAGATCGAAATGATCTGACCATTGTCGATGTAAATCTCCCTCTGGATCTATGTTACCTGTCCACAAAACAACGACAAATCCTGCTTCTCTTAGTGCCTTGACCCCCGAGACAGCGTTTTCTACGACAACGAAGCCTTCCTTTGAAGCATCGCCATCACGCTGAAGATACCTAAGCACTCCATCAAGATCTATTGCTACGAGTGGTTTTGAGCTCATATCACAAAGGTTCCGCAATGTAGCAATACGCGACGGATCCCAAAGATACGCACCCTTCGCGAGCTCGCCCTTTAGTTTCTCAACATTAAGTCCGAATTCAGGACTACTGCCATCTAACATATGTTTCACAAATAATATTAACGTAATTTCTGGTGTACTAAGCTAGAAACACCCTGCTCTTTTAGCAATTTCACTATGCGAAGCACTCGTCCATCGGGATGGCGACAGACGCAGCCACACGTCACACCGATATAGTCGACTTCTTTGATCATAAGTGCTAAATTATACTTCCTACTCAAACAATAATGGACGCAGGTGTGCGCCCATTATTGTGATTATTAACGCTGAAATGTCCTGTTAATCTTAGCCTACCACTTCACCCTCTTCTACCTTCTTCTCATCCGATGGCTTATCAGAGTTTGCGCCGGAATCTCCTTGCTCTGGGGACCCTTCTGCTGGCCCTGGTTGTGCGCTCGCACCCACCTTTGCCACTGCTTGCTGCAGCTCATTAGACTTTGTTTCCAGGTCAGCCTTTGATCCTGTTTCCAAAATATCTTTGAGCTCCTTGATCTTTGTCTCAACTTCTGTTTTGACTTCTGCAGTTACTTTATCTCCGCCATCTTTAAGTGCTTTCTCAGCTTGATAAACAAGGGTGTCGGCACGGTTCTTTGCCTCAATCTTCTCACGCGCTTCTTGATCTGTCGCTGCATTTTTCTCTGCTTCAGACTTCATTTTCTCTACCTCTTCAGAAGAGAGACCTGTAGAGCCAGTTATTTTTATATTCGCTGTTTTGTTTGTGGTCTTCTCTTTCGCGGTTACCATCAGAATACCGTTTGCATCGATATCAAACGTTACCTCTACCTGAGGTACTCCGCGTGGTGCTGAGGGGATTCCATCAAGCGTAAAGTGACCAAGCGATTTATTATCCTTTGCCATGGGGCGCTCGCCTTGGAGCACGTGCACTTCCACCGACGTCTGATTATCAGCAGCCGTCGAGAATGTCTCAGACTTGCTGGTCGGTATGGTGGTGTTTCGCGCAATAAGCGGGGTTGTTACTCCTCCCAACGTCTCGACGCCCAATGTGAGCGGGGTAACATCGAGCAGCACAACATCTTTTGTTTCTCCCATAAGTACACCACCCTGAATTGCAGCGCCAATCGCCACAACTTCATCAGGGTTTACTCCTTGGTTGGGCTCTTTGCCAAAGTATTTAGTTACTTCTTCTACAACCTTGGGCATACGTGTCATGCCACCGACCAATACGATTTCGTTCACTTTATCTTTGGTGATTCCTGCATCTTTAAGGACTTTGGTTACAGACTCAAACGATTTAGTAATCAAACCCTCGACTAGTGATTCAAGCTTTGCACGCGTGAGCGTCATGGTGATGTGTAGAGGTCCATTTGGTCCCGCTGAAATAAAGGGGAGTTGGATTTGTGCTTCGGCACTTGAGGAAAGCTCAATCTTCGCCTTCTCTGCCGCTTCCTTCAAGCGTTGCATCGCCTGAGAATCCGCAGTAAGATCAATCTGATTCTCTTTTTTGAACTCCTCAATCATGTGCATGATGATGGCTTTATCAAAATCATCACCTCCCAGGTGGGTGTCACCTCCAGTCGCTTTTACCTGGAACACACCATCACCAAGTTCGAGAACGGTTACATCGAACGTACCTCCGCCAAGATCATAGACGATGATAGTCTCATTCTTTTTGCGATCTAATCCATAGGCAAGTGCTGCTGCAGTAGGCTCGTTAATAATTCGCTCCACCGTAAGCCCTGCAATCTCACCGGCTTGCTTCGTGGCTTGACGTTGTGCATCGTCAAAGTATGCGGGTACCGTGATCACGGCACGAGTGACTGGTGCTCCCAAATATGCTTCTGCATCAGTTTTGATTTTTTGCAAAACCATAGCAGATATTTCTTGCGGAGTGTAATCTTTGCCTTCGACCGTGATGACTGCCATGTCTTCGCGACCTGCTTTAATGGTATATGGTAGCCATTTTATGTCACTTTGGATTGTTGCATCGCTAAATCGGTGACCCATGAGCCGTTTTACAGAGAAGATGGTTCTTTTGGGGTTCATGACCATCTGACGTTTTGCCACATCGCCCACAACCCGTTTGACGGGGTCAACGACCGAAGGGATAACGTTGCGCCCTTCCTTCGAATGAATAACTTTTGGAGATCCTCCCTCCATCACCGCAACGCATGAGTTGGTTGTTCCAAGATCAATACCTATGATTTTTGACATAAGATAAAAAATGTAATGTTAATTAATGACGTAATGACTAATTTGTAATAATGGTATCTTTCTATGTTGATTAGAAAAAGCTTGGCGCTAAATCTGTAATGTGCTCTCGCACTAATGTATTAATGTCCTCTGCCCCTAATGCCTTTCCGTTAATTGACCATTGTTGTCCTGATTCTTTTCCTACTGGTCTTGCCCAGACCCTGCTTTCATCTTTGATCGCTGGCAATTGCATTTCTGTTCTATTCTTACGTCTCTCCAAAGCTTCTTCTCTTTGTATTCGTTCACTATCTTCCTCGGCGCTTTGGACATTGCCTACCAAGCGTGCACACTCATCATCCAACTCCCATGCGAACACCCTCCGAAACCCCGCCCGCTGTAATAGCTCTTCTACTTCTTCCTCGGTCAGTCCATCTCTGTCCAAAGTGCGTCGCACATCGTCTGCGGTTACCATAGGTGCAGCGTCTTTTGTTAAATAGATGCCTATTGCTTCTATAGCACCGCTAATACCCAGTTCTCTCTCTAGGTCTGTCCTCAGCTCGACCACATCTTTCTTCTCTACACCTGCTGTTTTTTCTGGTTGCACTACGGGACTCACATCAATTCCTTCTTCTACTCCCATATTCAAAAAAATTATTTAACCATTGGCAATGTCACGCTCGGCACTTCTAACTGCATCTGCATATATTTCTGCGTGCATTCTTGTTGTGTATATGTTTTTGTACATTCTGAAATGAACTTGGCTTTTTGTACCTGTGCACCAGGGTTTGCCGCAATGAGCGCAAACATAGCTGCTACCGATACGAATATAAGTATGAATGGTAAACTCGCTAATAGCTTTACCCACCATCTCCATTTGGTCCAAAGCCACATAACAAGTACTCCGATGGGGTATACAAAAATGAGTAATAAGACAGTAACAATGCTTTTTGTGTCGTTAGATGTGCCTTGCTGTGGCTGAGCGGCATCCTGTTGACCATTGCTTTGTGCTGGTGCCACGCGCTCATTGCTCATCATTTCTTTTTGCTCTGGCACTCCACCGATAACGGGTGGGTTTATGCTTTTACCATTTGGTTCCATATTGAAAATTGAAATGCTAATAAGTACTGTACGTTTTGATGTTATTGGCTCGCTTTTCCAACCTTCACCTGCCCTACACGTATAACTTTATCTCCAAGTTTGTATCCCCGACGCACTACTTCTACCACCACATTCTCTTTTTCTCCTTCGACAGTACCCACTACTTCTGCAGTGTGCGGGTCATATTCTTTACCCATAAGCTCTATTTCCTTCAGTCCGAATTCTTCGAGCACATGCACGAGCTGGTCTTTCACCATTTGCATACCGGGGTCTTTAATAAATATTTCTGCTTTGTATAAAAGGTCGACGGTTGGTATCACTTGCTCGAGCACGTTGGCTGTTGCGAAGGTAAAGATAAGCTTTCTCTCTTCTTCGATTTTACGCTGCAAGTTTTTGTAATCTGCGAGTGCGCGCATGTATCGTTCTTTATAATCGACGTTTACTTCAACTTCTTTCGGCTCATGCTTTTCATGATGATCTTGTTTGTGTTTTTCTGATGATAACGGTTTGCCTGATGGGTCGATTAGGTCTGAGACATCTGCCATATGAAAATATAAAATTAACAGTTAATCGTGTTTGAGCCCTATGTCTTCTAATAGATGCGAGAAATAGCGCACCTGCGGTATAAACACATCATACCTCATTCTCTTAGGTCCAATAAGGCCAATTACTCCCTGCACCTCACCCACATGGAACTCTCCCATGATTGATGCAATTGGTTCAAATGCAGGGTCAGAGAAATCTTCTTCACCGAGCATGTAAAACACATCTTGGTTTGTGGCAAAGAATCGTTGCATCACTTGCTGCCAAAAAGAAAACTCGTCGAGAATGTCACAGAGGTGACGAGCTGAGTCATTGCTAAGCTCTTCTCCATCATTGAATAAACATGAGACTCCTGCATAATACATATCTCCCGTGTTCGTAGCCGAAACTGCCACCAAGCCGGTGCGATCTGCAAGAATCTTAGTACCCGCAGAAAGCAAACGATGCAGATGCGTGCGGCTGTCCCACAGACTATTTTTGTATGTTACCTCATCAATCGTGGACATTTGTTTCTCCTGCATGATGTGGGTGATATAGTATCGAAACCCCTTTGCGGATGGTTCTCGACCAGCTGAAAAATGAGATTTCTTGAGAAATCCCTTAGTTGTCAGATTGACCATTTCGTTGCGAATCGTTGCAGGAGACACACCCAGTTTATATTTTTTTTCTAGGATTTCTGAACCCACCGCAGAACCGCTCTCGGTGTATTCTGACACGATTGATTTAAGAATTTCTATCTGACGTGGAGAAAGTTCATCCATATACTTAGCAGTATAGTATACAGTCTGCTAATTTGTCAAGCTGTATTGTGTAATAGTAGCGTAATTATGGTTGTTTATCCGAGAACACCTATTTTTGCGCAGACGACGGGGTTCACCCGTGGGGTACGACGCAAGCAAAAATACGGTGTTGAGGATATACATTTCTACAAATGCTGAATATTCCGATTATAATAGATATATGCACGCCAAAATCCCCCTTTCTGTTCATGCCTTCATGCAAACTATGCGTGAGCACACGTTTGAAGTATATGTAGTGGGCGGCGCAGTTCGCAACATGCTCCTTGGCACGGATACAACCGATTGGGATTTCACCACCAATGCGACCCCTGAACAGATTCAACATGTTTTCCCTGATTCTTTTTACCACAATACCTATGGTACGGTCACGGTGAAATGGGATTCTGGAGAGGGCGAAATGCTGTTTGAAATCACCCCCTATCGCACCGAGCACTCATATACCGATAGTCGTCGACCCGACAATGTTCTTTGGGCAGAAGACGTGAAAGACGATTTGGCCCGCCGGGATTTTACGATGAATGCCATGGCATATGATGGAGAAACACTAATTGACCCGTTTGGTGGTCAGGAAGATATTAAGAACAAGCTGATCCGCACCGTAGGAAATGCAGACACCCGATTTAGCGAGGATGCGCTGCGGCTTTTGCGCGCCATTCGATTTGCGGCACAGCTCGGCTTTCTGATCGAACCGCAGACGCGCGACTCAATAGCCCGCAATGCAGGGCTTATTACTCGCATCTCATGGGAGCGTATTCGAGATGAGTTCTTACGAATCATTACTGCTCCTCATGCATCAGAAGGAGTACTTTTTTTGAAGAGTTCAAATCTCCTCCGTTTTGTGTTGCCTGAACTTGATGCGTGTTTTGATATCCCCCAAAAGTCTCCGGGCAGACATCATATTTACGATGTGGGCACTCACCTCGTTATGTCGCTCAAGCATTGCCAATCAAAAGATCCTATCACCAGGTTTGCGACACTTATCCATGATATTGGTAAAGTCCGCACATTTCATAAAGATCCAAAAACCGAGATGATAACCTTCTACAATCACGAAGTAGTTGGCACTCGGCAAGCACAAGAAATTGCGGATCGATTCCGTTTGAGTAACGATCAGAAAGATAAACTGGTGCGGCTTGTTGAATTCCATCAGTTTGTAGTGAGCGAGGATATGACCGACAATGCAATCCGTCGGTTTATTCGTAACGTAACAAAAGACTATTTGGAGGATATGTTTGAGCTGAGGCATGCAGATCGCCTGGGCGGCGCTGCCGCCGAAACAAGTTGGCGTACTGAGCTTTTCAAAAAGCGCGTTGCTGAGCTACTGATCGAGCCATTCACCGTGAAAGACCTAAAAGTGGATGGTAATGACGTAATGGAAATATTGAAGATAAAACCTTCCCGCCAGGTTGGGGAAATTCTGGATGCACTCTTTGCAAAGGTGGAGAATAAAGAAGTGGCGAACGAGAGAGAGGTTTTGCTTGAGGAGATTAAAACAATAAAGGGAAACTAAGTTTTGGTATCAGGTGTAGACTCATATACCCTTCCGTTTAGCTGTGCTGCTGCCTGTCCCAATCTTTCTTCAAAACGAGCCCAATATCGATTTGGCATTATTGAGTGCACCGCTGCATCGCTAGTAACCTCTGCTACAGCACAACCGCTATCTATGCCTCCTGCAGGACAAGAGACTGTATTTTCTATGCGTACAGGGGGCTCCCCCCGACCAGGGTGTACAACTGTCAGAGAAGTCAAAGGCCAGCAGATAAATGCATCCCCTCCCGCATGTTCGCAATACCTACACGTTGCCATATATTGTATAGTTATACTCACATTGCATTCATAACCGATTCTAACTAATTCTTTCTTACATACAGCATATCAAAAATTTCCGCACTGTGTTCACTACGTTCCCAATTGAGTGAGATCTTTTAATGTAGTTCTTGCTATCCTTGCAACCGTTTTGTTTGGCGAATAACTTAGCCCTGTCACTTCATTATATGTGTATCTGGCCTGGTCAGCACCGACACAGTACCGTCTCGATGAACATATAGGTTGGTTGCAACCATGAAAACAAGTACCTTTTATTGACTCGTCAGCTTGCTTCGTTTCTCCAGCCACATCATGACAGGCGTCGCCACAAAGGGCGATGAGTAGACACCAGTAAGTGTCCCTATAAGAAGGGTAATTGCGAAAAATCTGATTGATGCTCCCCCCAAAAACAC
>JAGOLU010000034.1 GCA_017993865.1 Candidatus Woesebacteria bacterium | reverse complement strand
GCTTGCTTCGTTTCTCCAGCCACATCATGACAGGCGTCGCCACAAAGGGCGATGAGTAGACACCAGTAAGTGTCCCTATAAGAAGGGTAATTGCGAAAAATCTGATTGATGCTCCCCCCAAAAACACGAGCGCCACAAGCATAAAGAGGATGGTGAGGGAATTATTCACTGAGCGCACCATCGTCGCCGATACCGCCTTATCGGCAAGCTCCTCGATGGGCGCATTCATACGGGTTTTGCGATACTCACGGATCTTATCGAATATAACTATCGTGTCATGAGTCGAGAAGGTCATCGTGGTCAAAAGCCCCGTGATAAAGAGGGTGTCAAACTGTGCTCCCATAAAGTGCCCTAGGAGCGAGTAGGTGCCAAGTACAACGAGCACATCGTGCACTAGCGCCACGACTGCGGCAAGGGCAAAACTCATCCGGCGGAATGCATAAAAAATGTATCCCAAAATCGCGAGGATGCCAAGCGCTACCGCAATGAGTGTTTTCTGGAGCGCTTCTTTGCCAATAACTGGTCCTACTGTGTTCAGCCTCAGTAGAGTGAGCGGGCTTGATGCCGATGTGGCGAGAGCCTCACGCAAAACAACCTCTGCTTTTTCGTCTATGTTATTTGCGCGGATTATCAGTGTGCCATCGTTTCGCAAATCATACGATTGATATTCCCCTTTCGCCTCTTTAATGGCTTTTTCGACTACTGCTTTTGTCAGCGATGCTTTAGCAGACTGGTCAACTTTATACGAAACTTCTGTGCCTCCCGTGAAGTCGATGGAGATAGTGTATCCCCAGCGCACAATAGAATACAAACCCGAACCGATGACGATGCAGGATATTATGAGATATAGCCAAGTGAATTTTGAAAAACGTATCATATCGACCTCACGCTTACGAATGTTTATAAAATATTTTCAATAATCGACGCGTAATAACTACTCCCGTAAATAAGCTGGTAATGACGCCGAGCGCCAGAGTGAGGGCAAATCCTTTAACCAAGCCGAACTGTGGCAGAAAATCCCAATTGAGTGGATTGAACAAAATAAATGCCACCAGAAGCGTGGTTATGTTGGCGTCTTTGATGGCGTCCATTGCTTTGCCAAACCCAAGGCGAACAGCTGTTTCGTGTGGTTTACCATTACGCACTTCTTCTTTAATTCGTTCGAAAATGAGAATGTTACTGTCAACTGCCATGCCAATCGAGAGAATAAACCCTGCAATGCCAGGTAAGGTGAGAACCACTGGAATCGCGCGAAAAAGTGCATTAGTTATAAGGCCATAGAGCAAAAGACCCATACTCGCCACAAGCCCCAATCTGCCGTAGTACAAGACCATGAACAATATGACACTTGCCAAGCCCACCACTCCCGCAACTACACTACGCTGTACATCGAGCGCACCGAGCGATGGCCCAATTGTTTCGTTTTGGACCAATGTAATAGGCACCGGGAGCGCGCCTGAGTTTATGGATACCGCAAGCTTTTTGGCCGCATCCACCGTGAATTGACCAGTGATTATCGCCGTGCCATCACGAATTTCTGTTTGTACAACAGGGGCCGTGAGTAAATCGGTGTCTAAAAATATGCCGACTAATTTATTCACATTACGCTTGGTAATGTCTGCGAATTTCTTTGCACCTTCGGCGTTGAAAGTTAGTTGAACACTCGGTTCACTGTTTTGATTGTTATACGTAAGTGCGGCTTTTTTCACGTCTTTCCCGGTGAGCCCTGTCTCTTTAGTTAGCTTAAATATGGCAGATTGTGTAGCTATTGAGATTGGTATACTTGGGTCAAGCTCGCCCTCTTCTTTAAACACCAGCTGTGCTGTTTGACCGATGAGGCCGATAGCTTCTTCGTGATCTTTAGACCCTGGCAGATCAACGCTTATACGGTACAACTTTCCCGATCGCAAAACCTGGATGGTTGGCTCGGATACACCGAACAGATTTACCCTCCGTTCGATAATATTACGCGTTGAAGCAATAGCATCAGCGATATCTTCCGTTTTTAGTTTGGTTGTGTCTGCTTCAAACACGAAATGGCTTCCACCTTGGAGATCGAGTCCGAATTTGGTGACGAACTCTTTTTTAAATTCTTTTCCGTCGCCAGTTTTGAAGCTAATGACCGGAGGGCCAATGCTCGTATCAACTTTCCATGTACCGATGCTAAACTTCAAAGGAATTCTCTGAGGGAGGTTCACCCACACGAGGCAAATAAGTAAAACCAATACCAACAAGCGTGAAACAAATTTCATAAACATATTGATGTTTTTATGGCAATTTTCACAGAGAGCATTTGTTACTTTAACAGCTCCTCCTCATTTCCCACAAGCATTACTTTTGGAGTGCGTAGAAATTTCCACAGAAATGGATCATTGTTCCGCTTACGGAATGCCAGTTCATCTGTCGTCATGACTGTGTAATTTATTTCTCGTCCAAAATCTTGTTCGCAATATGATATCACTTGTGCAAGTTCTGGTAACACGATCGTTCCAACTCCCAGTAGATAAATCTCATCTGATCGGATATCGAGCTTTTTGACATACTTGAGAGATAGCGCAAGCGCCTTCACTTTGCCAAGCTTCGGCCCTGCTTCTTGGATGAGAGTCGCAATGCGCGATGTTTTAGCAAATATGCGCAAAAACTCATCATAAAAAATATAGTTTTTGTTAAGGCGGAAGAATACTTTATTCAGGCGTCGCTCGCTTTCTAACACTTTGCCTTTCACCATAATGTCTAGTTCTCGCTTGATGGCGTTTACTTCCTCATCTGTTCTGCGAACGATATCGCGCAGATAGTAGGTATCTTGCGGGCTTTGAAAAAACAGCTTGAGCACGGCCCGACGAGCTTTGGATGTGATTATGTATGAGAGCATGGGGCTTGACGTACGATTATTATTCACTCACAGTCGAAGGCTTCTCTAGCATCGTGGTTCCTTGCTTTCCCTCGACACTCTTTGCCTTTGATCCGTATGATACTTCATTCCCCTCTGGAATCAAACTTATCCATACATTGCCTCTCACAATAGAAAGCTCTTTGCCCGCACTATCGAGGAATATCATTTTGCTATCTAGTGTTTCCTTCTCCCATGTCCCTTCTGTAGCTTCGCCGTTCTGGAATGCATACATTGGGCCACTCCCTGTCAGTTTGTAGACTATATGACCTCCGGGATAATCATCATTTGCAGAAGATTCTCGTGCCTCTATCACGATGACATTTTTGGCAGTAAGTTGTTTGTCTGTGTTGAAATCGATGTGTGGCTTTCCTCCATTAAATCGTTTGTATGTATTTGAAACCGCGTCATATTCCCAACGGACGCCGAATTCAGAAACATTCGTGTCATAAAAGTCGTAAGATATCGGCGTCTCCTTGCCCCGCGCATTTGCCTCTGCGTCGTCAACAAACGTCCATGGAACCCAGTTTTCACTCCACGAAACCCCCTCTTCATCTACGTTGGTAAGTTCGCGATTTTTTGCGGCATACTCCCAAAGTTTTGCGGTGCTGCTGTACATGGTGTGCTCTGTTGCAACTCCGGGGAGTCTGTCGTAATCTCTATAAAAGTATGGGTATGGTATCGCAAACTGATTTAGATCATTATAAAATCCCCAACCTATATCAACGATAAGGCCCAACGCGTCAGCAGGCGCCCCATTGCCACAACCACTACCTGTGGTTGCGTCACAATTTGCTCCTCCAACGTGGGCGTACAGCGGATTATTCCCCCATTCGCGAAGGAGGTTTACGAAGTGGACTCGTGCCGAGCGGACTGGCCCAACTGTTTTTGCATCCTGACAATAGTATATATCTAGTGTGCGCGTTACCCCACCTTCTGCCACTGCCTCATATACAACATCTGCGCTCGAGATTCCTGATTGAGGACGTGATTCGGCATGGTTCTCGATAACCACACCCAAGGGTCTGCGCTTCTCCCATTTTGCTTTTGCAGATTTGCCATACATTTGTCCGTTGATTGGGCACTCCTCGGTGAGAGGTTCTGATGAGACGGTCGGTTCCACCATTTTATTTGATGAGGCACTCTTGGTCGAAGATGATGCAATTGCGGTTGTTCCAAGATAGGCTCCGGTCGCAGCAATAAAGTATACAATGATTGAGGTTATGATAAGTTTTTTCTGGTTCATATTAGATCCGCATTCTAGCGTTTCTACAAATACACGTCAAGGGTGATAAGGTTATAGGATAAAGTTGTCACTCCGATTGATATCTTAATGAAACTTGATAGACTATCATCTATGAGCAAGAAAACAAAAGCGGAAAAAATAGCTGCTGTCCTGCGCGCAAAAAAACAAATATTGCGCGAAGGCTCTTCTCAATCAGAACTCCCCGTCAGCCCAAAGCACGTAGACAACAAACCAGTCTCCAAGATTGCGCCAGATGCAGATGTGTATAACCCTAGAGATCTCAATAAGACCATAGTGGTAACCATGTTCACCGTGGGGCTACTCATTCTCGTGTACGTGCTTCAATACAAAGGGTACTTCTAAACCCCCAGACAATCTCCATTGTATATTCACCAACGAAGGATACGTAGCTATTTACATCGATACAGTAGTCTATGTTGCTGTTATAATGCAATTCATGCAACCTAATGTTGTTTCAGGATCGAAAATTCTCAACGGCGAGTGTACATTGCCGGTGGATACCACTGCGACGGTTGTGTTGGTTGGGGGTTGCTTTGATGTGATTCACTATGGTCACCTCATGTATCTCAAAAACGCAAAAGCGCAGGGAGATGTCCTAGTAGTGGCATTAGAGAACGACCAATTTATTCGCACTCACAAGGGCCGTGCACCATTTCACACACAAAAACAACGTGCCGAAATGCTTCTCAACCTTAAGTCAGTGGACTTCGTTATACTACTACCGACCATGAAATCTGATGATCAATACCGAAAATTAGTGACCCGCATTAAACCGGCCATAATTGCAGTGACTGCGGGCGACGCACAAGCTGACAAAAAGAAAAACCATGCCAAGGCTGTGAAAGCGAAGTTTTCAACGGTTAATTCAATAATCAAAGGTCTTTCAAGTTCCACTATTACCACCTATGCTCGTATCTTGCACGATTGAAATTCCAGAAGAATGTAAAAAACAAATAGAGAAGGAGACGAAGATCTTGTTCGAGTTACATCCAGAATACCTCTGGTATGACACTGCAGACTACCATATCTCCTTTTATTCGTGGCCAAACGTTGAGGTGGACCTTATAGATAAACTAACAGAAAAACTCACAACGCTCTTGTTCGAACAAAAACCATTTGTGCTCTACGGGTTCAAATATATGGTGAAGATTGCAAATCACATCGACATAGTGCTTCAATTCCAAGAGACCCAACGGTACAGATCGCTCGTCACATCAGTGGCAGAATATTTTAGCCCTGAATTGAAACCTAGTGTTGTACCGGTCTTGCACATCGCCCGTTATAAAATCCCGTCAAAACAACAATATTCTCATCTTAAAAATAAGCTGAAATACATAGATACTGAGATAGAATTACCGGTCAACGCACTCACACTATGTAAAGTCACCGATTTTGGAAATGCGATCAGAAAATATCAACCTTTGTGCGATGTGGGTTTTGCAGCTTGATTTTCTTTCCTTGATTTCCTGTCTCCTTCAATCCACAATATACCCTATATGCCGTTGACAACTGAGGTAGTGGCCGATCAATCACTCGTACTTATCATAAGTAGCCCTGGGAACCCGCTTGCTCAGGCTCTTGTGTCGTATCATGCATCGCGGAATGTCCGCGTCCTTACGGCAACACACATTCCTCCAAAGATAAGTCCTCGTGTTCAAACCTGCTTTTGCATGACAAGCCTTCCCTATCTCGCAGAAGATGCAGTCGCCCTTGCAGACATACCAGGCTCAGTCCTTATCGCCTCCAGCGAAACACAACTCAACACTCGCACGCGACGAGTGATTGAGCTCATCAACAAGCACTATCCACGGGTGAAGGTCGCCATCATTCCGAAAGGCGATCATAATCTACCCGTAATCATTGAGAGACTTATGTATTTCTCATTTGATGAGAAACTGAAATACGCCATCATTAGCAGTGCGACGGTTACTCAACCTGCCCGAGCAACTACATCCCGACATGCATCAAAAAATCGTAGACCCAAAACCCCAAAGGATTGGTATGTCTCAATAATTAGTCGCCCACTTAGGTTTATTGTGTTGGTGGTTGCATTAGTTGTGTTATTACACACTATTTTCCTTGTCCCCCTGAGTGTTGCGGTTGCGAGCACCTTCTGGCAAGGTTCGCAATTGCTCAGTACCTCAAAGAATCCCGTTGCTCAACCAGCTGCCGCGACTGATCCTTTTTCATACCCATCCGCGGCGCTCTCCTTGGCACAATCGCTCTATACCCCCATCAGACGAGGATGGCTTTTTATCGGTCTCGCTTCATACCCTGAGCGAGTCATGGACACGACAACCAACGCAATAAAGCTCTACCATCTCGCCAATCAGATGAAGGAAGATAGCAGCATTATGCTCGCCAAAATGTTTGATCCCAAATTGTTGGCGCAAGACCAGATTCTTGAAAAGAAGGCAGCACTCATTGATAATCTTCAGTCTGCCCAGAGTAGCTTGCGTATCATTCGCTCTCAAGTTCCCCAACAACTCCTGCAGCTACACGGTATAGATAACTATATCGCCGTTTCGGAACAGTATGTGAGTCTTTCGCTTAAACTGCTAAAGGTCTTTGATGGTGTTTTTGCCAAAAATAGCGATCGTCTCTACGCGATATTTTTCGCGAACGACCGCGAGATCAGACCAGGGGGAGGGTTTATTGGGTCGTTCGCACTAGTCAGGATCGGCAACACCCAAGTCCAAGAGTGGAAAGTATACGATGTCTATGATGCAGATGGCCAACTTAAGGCACGAGTTGCCCCCCCTGAGCCTATAAGTAAATATTTGCAACAGCCATTCTATTTCTTGAGAGATAGCGCGTTCACACCAGATAGTCCCACAAATGTAGTGGTGGCTGAAGATTTCTTACAAAAAGAGTTGGGAATCACCAAGCTCGATGGTGCTATAACCGTGACATTCTCCAGCATAGAAAAACTCCTTGGTGACATTGGCCCGGTGTATCTGTCGGAGTTTCAAGATAATATCACCAATGAAAATATCTATATTAAAACCCAACTCTATGCAGAGAAAGATTTCTTCCCTGGAAGCACACAGAAGAAAGATTTCCTCCAGGCGTTGGCCACTTCGATGATGGTTCAGCTAAGCGAACCAAAGAGTGCGTTTAGAGCAATGGAGTCGATTCGCGAGAGTCTCGATGAGAAGCTGATTACCGTGTACTTTGATGAGCCAGAGGCACAAACCCTCTTCGACTCTATGTACTGGTCGGGTAGACAACTTCCACCTAGTTGTATTACCAAGAACGTGCCCGTGACCTCTAACTGCGTTCCCCTCTATATTTTCCCCGTAGAAGCAAACCTTGGAGTGAACAAAGCGAATGCGTTCGTTGACCGTGATTACGAATATAAAGTGCGCGTATTGGCAGATGGAGTTATCGAGTCGGATTTCGTGACGCATTTCATCAACGAGAGCTATCCAGATGTGTTCCCTGGCGGGGCTTACCGAAATTATTACCAGCTTTTTCTTCCTCCTGATGTCACCATTCAGTCAATCACGATCGATGATGTCTTGGCGAGCAATGTAACCATAGAGAAAGATAAGTACACTCATCTTGGTCTTTGGATTGAGATCCCTCCCCAAGGACGAAAAAGTGTCACTATTAAATACCGCACCGCGCAAGTGCTACCCCCGGTAAACAGCCAGATTCAAATAATTCTCCAAAAACAAATCGGGTTGCCATTCACGAACATCGCATTTAAGTTCAGCTTGCCAGAGGGATACACTCTGCAAGATACTAATTTTTCCCCCCTTGCCCAAGACCAGTTGTTTGAGTATAATTCCACGATCGATTCGGACAAGTTCTATTACTTACATTTCTAAACGACCCATGAACACCACCCAACCATTACAACTAGATTGCGAAATTCGAACAACCTTCGGCAAGAAAAACCGCGCCCTTCGAAAGAGCTCATTCATCCCAGGAGTGATATATGGTGAAGGTCAAGAGCCAATCCATATCACCCTTCCGTACAAAACCTTCCTCGAAACCTTCAAAAAGGCAGGGGAGACAACCATAATTGAATGTAAAGTTGATAAGAAAACAATCCCCACCCTTATCTCAGATGTATCCGTGCATTCGGTAAAAGAAACTATACTGCACGTTGATTTCCGTAAAGTAAACCTGAAGAAGAAAGTAGAAACGCGCGTCCCGGTGGTTGTTGTGGGAGAGTCACCAGCAGTGAAGGCAGGTGGAGTGTTCTTGCAACAAATGCAAGAGGTCTTCGTTGAGGCACTTCCCCAAAACATTCCTCACGAGATATCCATCGATATCGCACAAATAACAGAAGTCGGCCAAGAAATTATGATCTCAGACCTTCCCAAGAGCGATATATATGAGATCACCGACGACATGACCCGCGTGGTGGTATCGGTTGTTGCGCACAGAGAAGAGTCTGTTGAAGCCCAAACTGATCGTGTTGAGACAGAGATCACCACCGCCAAAGAGGGCGAAGAAGGTGAAGAAGGGGCTGAAACTGCCGAGACTCCAGGAGAGAAAGCGGAAACAGATCAAGCAGAGAAGCCAACAAAAGAGAAAGGGAAATAATCTTGCTACACTCTGGCGAGACGCATCCTGGCATCCTCTTATAATCTCCATTTCGTTCTGTGCTTCTATTCCTTTTCAACCATTTCTATGTTAAAATGTGACTCTTATGGGAATCAT
>JAGOLU010000033.1 GCA_017993865.1 Candidatus Woesebacteria bacterium | reverse complement strand
GCCATCTTCATCTATCGGAGGTTCTTGCGCAAACTGGTATAATGCCGGCGCATGAAAACTTCTTCTCACAAAGTTCCGAAAGCGCCTTCTATGCCAGATTGGCAAACATACTTTATGAATATTACCCGTGTAGTCAAAACACGCGGGAATTGTCTGCTGTATCAGGTGGGAGCAGTTTTGGTGCAAGGCCGGCAGATTATCGCTACAGGCTACAATGGTACCCCGCAGGGAGTACCAAACTGCATGGAAGGAGGATGCGCTCGGTGTAAAAACAAAAAATCAGGCAAGATTGCCTCAGGGGAACACAAAGGGACATGCTTGTGTGTACACGCAGAGGTAAACGCCCTCCTACAATGCGCTCGTCATGGAATAGCATCAGAGGGGGCTGTTATGTACACAACCACATCGCCGTGCATGCTCTGCGCAAAAGAGATGCTCAACGCAGGGATCAAGGCAGTATATTACGAAATAGAAGATCCAGGTGAGGCAGAGAGCCTTCGTCTACTCCGCACGTACATGGGAGAGGTAAAACGAATTCGTACATGAACTATTTTTCGTCAACACCGTGTTTTGCTTGCGTTGTGCCCCACGGGTGAACCCCATCGTCAGCGCAAAACAGGTGTTTCCTTGACCCCATTATCATCTTGTCTCCAGTAAAATATACCGACACTATGTTCATCCGCCGCAGTATCATCACCCTTTTTCTCCTTGCCCTTGTTTTGGGTATGGGTGGTTGTGTAATGGCCGAGAATAATAAGTTTGGTATCCATGTTACCGTGCCAACAGATGAAGATCTCAAAAGGGCAGCAGATTTGGTTAACGGCCCTGACGGCGCATACGGATATGTCACCTTGGTTATCCAAGAGAATAACCGGGAACCACATTATTGGCAGGAAATATTTAATAAGCTCCGCGAACTTAAACTTATCCCGCTTATTCGCCTTGCGACTCAACCAGAAGGAGAGAATTGGCGTGCTCCGAGCCCGGACGATGCTAAAGAATGGGTCGATTTTCTTGGAAAACTAAATTGGATCACCAAGGAACGGCATGTTATATTGTTCAACGAGCCCAACCATGGTGCTGAGTGGGGAGGGAATGTAGACTCTACTCAATATGGCAAGGTTGCCGCTGCATTTGCACATGAGCTCAAAAAACAATCACCCGATTATGAAGTGATGTTTGCGGGGGTTGATTTAGCCGCGCCTGAGAGCAGACCCATATATGGTGATGCCTACGGATTTTTGCAGGAGTCACTCACCGAGTTCTGCAAGTACTTTACAGAGAGAGGCATGGCATGCCGGGATTACATCGATGCGATTGCCTCACACGCCTACCCCAATCCAGGATTTGTCGGGAGCCCATACGACTCAGGCCGCACCTCAATTCGCGGCTATCAATATGAAATTACCTGGTTTGAGAGTTTTATCCAAAAGACCTTACCCGTGTATATCACTGAGACTGGGTGGGATGCGTATCGACTCGGGCAGGATACAGCTGCCTCATACCTAGTTATCGCATTCAACAATGTGTGGTCGCAGGACCCTCGTATCATGGCGGTTACTCCGTTTTTGCTTAACTACCAGGGAGACCCGTTTCTTCCGTTCTCATTCTTTTCTCAGGGAGATACACCCCTGCCATTGCCAAAATACACCCAAATGCAAGCGTTACCTAAGGTGATTGGCACACCAGAGATTATCGATACCGCAATTCTTGTTGCAGATATACCACCTCGTTTGGTGGAAGAATCGTCGTATAAGATTTCTGTGGCTATCAAAAACACAGGACAAGCGATATGGGAGAAAGGGGAGTATCAAGTCTCTCTTCAGACTCCAGACCCCAAAGGTTTTCAGATATCCGCTGACTCTGTAGTCTTGCCGTATCTTAAACCCTTTGAAACTACGTATGCACAACTCAAAATTAATACTGGAATGAGTGAGCCCATACCCAGTGGAAAGGTTAGTGTGGTGGTCCGATCAAGCGGAAAGACTGTTGGCTCAGTGATACCAAAAGAGGTTGTTATGGAGCCTCGCCCAAGCCTGGCATTGCAACTCACCCTGATGTCCAAAGGCTTGAGCACAGGGAGCGACTTTGAGGTGCAAATATTTGATACCTCGGAACACCTCGTCTACAAAAAATCACCAGTAAATGTTACGCTTGGTAGAGCTCAAGTGTCTGGTGTTTCTAACATCATACCTGGACGCACATATCGCATCGTAATACTCAAACCATATTACCTCCCCCGACAAGTGGTGATGAAACTCGGTGTGGGAGAGAACATAGTTGCGTTTGAGCCGCTTCTACCATTTGATTTCGATCAAGATGGCAAGTTCTCAACAGGTGATTTGAAGGGTTTGCTTCTCAAAAATAACGATGCCGACAAGAATTTCTTTGAGAAGATGCAGCTACTCCTGCCATGAAAGACGCCTCGTTAGTGAACGAGCGCTTTAAGTGCCTCTATCCTCGCGCCAATATCATAGTCTGGGGCTCTGGATAGGTAACTGCCTATGCACACAATATCTGGGTGATATGTCGAGGGAAGTGACGTGATGTGCTGTAATGAGGCGGGATTTATACCTCCATCCACAACTATTTTTCCTTTGTACCCCGCCAACCGCAAGTCATGTATCCGATTTAACTGTTGCGGAATCAGAGTCTGGCCTTGTGGTCCAGGGTGAATGGTCATTACTTGCAAAGCCGGATAGCTTGTAACTGGTTTATGCAGCAGCCGACAGTCTGATACTTGAGAGTCTTCTGGGTTGAGGGTTGGACAAATGGGTATATGTTCACCATTTGGATGAGAAACAAGGGAGAAGTTGTGGTGGACGAAGATATAGCGCACAGAAACAATCTTCTGAATCTCATGTATTGCCTCAAGAGGTGCAGTATAGTCTTGCACCATCAGGTGGAAGTCAAACGTAGCGGGCAGAAAAGTCTTGAGTTCCTCGGGTGACAGATTCTGGAGGTAGGTTAGCAATTCGTTGGCCTCAAATGTTTTATTACGCACAAATAACCCATCTTGTATATCAATCTGGAAGGTTTTGCAATGGGGGATGAACCGAGAGAACAAATACTCGAATGTGCTGAGTGCGGTTGTGGTGAACGTGGGAACAATCTCCATACGAGAGCGTGGTATCATTGTAGCATGAATACATCGGATACATTGCGACTCCTCACAGATTTTGTTG
Source organism: Candidatus Woesebacteria bacterium (assembly GCA_017993865.1). Classification (GTDB taxonomy): domain Bacteria; phylum Patescibacteriota; class Microgenomatia; order UBA1406; family GWC2-37-13; genus JAGOLU01. The sequence goes on along the minus strand of JAGOLU010000033.1, from coordinate 5,994 downwards.
CGATTGAGTCAGTTTCAACCGATGCGAGCCGAAAACCCGCCATGCAAAATGCTGCAGATTTCCTCTGTTCACAGTTAGAGAGTATCGGTTTTACCTCATCACAACAGTCTATAAATGGTTCGGCGCCGTTTGTCGTTGGTATATACATACACAACCCATCTGCAGCAACTATCGGTATATATGGACACTATGACGTACAGCCCGAAGACCCAGTGGAAGAATGGAATAGTCCTCCTTTCAAACTCACCCAGAAGGAGGGCAAACTCTATGGGCGTGGAGTCGCCGACGATAAAGGACACATTATTCAAAATCTTGTCGCGCTGCGAGAACTTGTTAGCACGAAGAGACTCAAGAAGAATGTGGTGTGTTTTTTCGAGGGAGAAGAAGAGTCGGGGAATAAAAACCTCGAAGAATTCTTGTCCACACCAGAGAATGCACAGCTACTGAATGTCGATGCATGGTTCGTTACTGACATGGGTGCTCGAGGCTCAGGAGAGCCTCAGATATACAATGGGTTGAGAGGTATTGTGTATTTCGAATTGGACATAGAGACAGGGTTTAGCGACACTCACTCGGGGGTGTACGGAAATCGTATATATAATCCGGCACAAATACTTACTGAACTCGTCGCGAGTATGAAAGAATCGGCCACAGGGGTAGTGAAAATACTCCACTTCTATGAAGACATTATCCAACCAAGCCCCGAAGAATACGCACATCTGGTTTCACAGGCAGACACTGAAGATAGCCTGTTAAAGAAGTCTAGAGCATTTGTTCTCCCGAAAAAATGGGGTCCGTTTCCAGGGTTTCCCACAGATATTCCGCTTTCGCTCACCTCTAAACTTCTTCCCTCGCTAGACATAAACGGAATGAGTTCGGGCTACACTCAGGCAGGGGTCAAAACGGTCATCCCGCGTAAAGCGATGCTGAAGTTCTCTTGTCGTATTGTCCCAGGACAGAGGGTTGAGAAGGTGATAAGCTTGGTCAGAGAGCATATAGAGGCTCACGTTCCGGAAGGCATCAAGTATGAATTAACGAGTGTCGAAAGCTCAGAAGCATTTTATGCCGGCGTCGATAACCCCTGGGTACAAGAAACTGCTGCTAAGCTTGAAAAAGTTTTTGGTAACCCTGTGCGTTTCAGCAGGTCTGGAGGATCAATACCTGTCGCTGAGGCGCTCCAAAGGCATTTCGGCAAGCCCGTGATACTCACAGGATTCACTCTTCCGGACGACAATCTGCACGCTCCCAACGAGAACTACGATGAAGAGATGTTTTGGAAGGGGATTGAGGCATTGAAGCGAATATATGGAGTCCTATGACACTTATGGCAAACACATCCGCCCCACCTCAAATAGTTGCCTCTCAGTGTGTAGATGAGTTGCTAAAAAGAAGAGCAAATATTAGCCCATTTTTCGTCGTCATTACGGGAGACTCGGGAAGTGGAAAAAGTTATTATTCGGAACTCATAAAGCAAGAATTAGAAGAGAGGCATGTACCGTTTAGTTATATAAATGCCGATGACTTTCTTATTTCCCGTGCTGATCGCGAACCCATGAAACATGACTTCTATCGGGAAGGAGAGTTTGCTGGTAAATCTAAGTGGGAAATATTCGAAAACATGTTCAGACTTAGCGAGTTTCAGAGAATTGTCTCGGAAATTAAACTAAAAAGGGAAGCGAGATACAAGCCGTACATGAGAGAAAGAGGGGTGGTCTCCGAGGAAGATACAATAGTTCAACCATCAGATGTCATCATTGTTGACAGCTCCATGCTTGTCGAGCTCATGGATTTTGTAATCCTGGTAGATGTTGATATGGAAACGATTATCAGAAGGAAGGTCGTAAGAGATTCCGATGTTAGGACGCCCGCGCAGATTGAAGAGATGCACAGAAAAGTTCAGGGTTATTATTGGGCGAGAAGAAAACCGATTAAAGCAGATATTGTGATCAATAATAACGATATTAGGACTCCTAAAGTAGCAATCCAGGGAACTACGCTTTGACAGGTTATTGCGTCATGCCTTAATCAAACTCTCGTAATCATGCGCAGGGCGACGAATCTGCATAAGATCGAGAACAGTTCCCGCAACTTTGCTGAGGCCGTTATCAGGATTTTGGTCGAGTGTAAGCTTTTGCAGCTCTGGGTGGTTCGGTGCGTAGATTATAAAAGGTACAGGGTTTAGGGTGTGGGACGTTTTAGGCTGTCCAGTAGCTTCATCTACCATCTCATCTGCATTGCCGTGATCTGCCGTGACTACACATATAAATCCTTTGCTGGTGAGGTATTCGCATAAGCGTGCAAGCTCCCGATCCACCGTCTCGCAAGCCTTCACTACAGACCCAAAAACCCCAAAATGACCTACCAGATCAGCATTTGCAAAGTTAATCACCCCAAACCCGATTTCGGGTTTTTCCTCCATGCGTTTTATGACTCCATCGACAATGTCTTTGGCACGCATCTCGGGTGTCTTATCATAGGTGAGTTTGGTGCTTTCCATAAACACATGTTCTTCTCCTTCAAATACCTGCTCCACACCGCCATTAAAGAAATATGTCACATGGGGTATCTTATCCGTCTCCGCTGCTCTAACTTGATGTATTCCCTCTTTACTAACAACCTCTCCTAGCGTCTCGGATAGCTGCTGTTTTTCGAAAAATACAGGGTAGGGGAATGACTTGTCATATTGGGTCATGGTGAAGGTTGGATTTCTAGGGAACAATTCGTGGATTTTGGTCACAATTTGTTTCATCCGATCAGATCGAAAATCAAAAAAGAACAGAGGTTCACCCTCTTTGATTCCCGAAAATTTTCCATCAACCCGAGTCGCTTCTTGCATCTCATCCGAAAGCCCTTCAGCATAATTATCCGCAAATGCGCTGAGCAAATCTGGTTTTTCTTTCACTCCTTTTCCGTAGGCCATAACCTCAACAGCCTTTGCAGTTCTATCCCAGTTGGTATCGCGGTCCATGGCATAAAATCTGCCAGTGACATTCACCACCTTACCGTATTGCAATTCATGCATCTTATCAATCAGGAGCTTTGCATAGGTCGCACCCGATTGGGGGAGTGTATCGCGGCCGTCGCTTATGAAGTGAATGATAGGGCTGAGACATCCCTGTTCGTGCATGATTTCAAGCAGTTTGTGTAGGTGGTCCTGGTGGCTGTGAATACCGCCTGGTGAGACCATGCCGATAAAATGCACTGTCTTGGCCTTTGCGATCATGAGGAACTCTTGGAACGTATGTTTTTGAATAATTCCTTCCGTAGGGTCTTGGGGATTATCGATCGAACGACTGATACGCGGAAGATCTTGAAAGAATACTCTTCCTGCCCCAATAGTGAGATGACCCACTTCAGAGCCTCCAATTTGGCCGTGGGGGAGACCCACATATTCGTGGCTTGCCTGGAGTTGGGTATAGGGATACTCCGCAGATATCTTATCTATAAATGGCGTTTTTGCAACGTATATGGCGTTGTGTTCATTGTTTTTTCCAACGCCCCACCCGTCGAGAACAATGAGAGCAAGTTTACGCATATGAGTATTCAATTTAAGTAGTAATAAACAAAACAATTATACTAACCTCCGAGATAGGCATTCTACGAATGCGTTTTTCGGATGGTCATCTGCATACCTTTTCTCACTATCTCAAGCCTATTTCGGTAACATTGTATAAAGGAATCAACTGCAAGCTTTGGGCTGTCTATCTCCGCATATTGTGGTTCCCAAACATAGTCATCAAATATCATTATCCCCCCAATTTTGAGGAGTCTCCAGCTCAAGACAGCATCTTCAAGTACATTGTAGGCCTTGTGTGAGGCGTCGATATAGATGAAATCATATGAGCCAAATGCCAACTTTCTTAGTTCAACAGCCGACCGACCCTTTATTTTTTTGACCTGGGTGGACTTACCTGATATACGGATATTATCATCAAAGTTCCTCTCGACTTGAGCGAAGTCCAAGGTGGTATTTTGGTGTTCCGCACTCCCACCCCAGGTGTCGATGCAGGTTAGATGAGAGGTCGGATCAGTCAATATGTTCTCAAGCAACCAAATAGCCGATCTTCCTTCAAAAGAGCCGATTTCCAAAAATGCCAGACTAGGCTTAGATTGGTAATTTGCCAACGTTTCGTCCCACTCATCGATAGTAGGGCTAAACCAGTCAGTTTGAAAGTGATATTGTGTCTCCACAACACATTATACATGAACAGGTTTTCGCTACCAGAAGTGTATAATTGCCCAATGAAGTTACGGATCTTCAGTCTGATCATAAACATCTTTGTGCGTATCTTACGCATTTTAGGGTTTGGGGGCACAGCGCTTCCTGGTATTTGGGTTGAGAAATACTATCCTTCACTTGTATCGCAGTATGCGAAGCTCTATGGAACAACGATTTTCATCACCGGAACCAACGGGAAGACAACCATTCAGATCGCGCTCAAGGAGGTGCTTGAGTCTGCGGGATACGAAGTGACCGGCAACTTCAGTGGATCTAACATGATGCGGGGTATTGCAACAATACTTCTTGCGGCAGGAACACCGAGGCCATCAGCCAAGTCTATTCTTTTGTGCGAAGTGGAGGAGGCAACCATGCCCAAAATATCACAGTATGTGCAAGCCGATATTATCGTAGTGACAAACATGTACCGAGATCAACTCGATGCATACGGTGAACTTGATAAGACCGCTGAGTATATCAAAACGTCCTGTCTCAATAACCCGAGCGCCACTCTTGTGCTCAATAGTGATGACCCAGTGATTGCCAAATTATCTACTACATTGCCACACCAAAAGAAGACATATTCACTCGGAGAGTATGCAAAGCAGTTTCAGTATGAGGGAAATCCCCCCCCAGTGGAGCTCGGGGTCGTCGCAAATTCTCAGTTGACCGCTACGCACATAGAAATCAATGCTGATTTATCTACTAAGACCAGTGTGGTAATTCACGAAAAAACAACAGATCTCACTTTTCAACCACCCGGAATATTTAACGTATACAACGCACTCGCAACATACACAGTTGCGTTGGAGTTGGGAATTGACAATGAACGCATTATCTCTGCCTTGGGAACGGTTCGGCCCCCCTTCGGCAGGGGAGAATCAGTGACTTTTCAAAAAAACGGAAAAACGCTCACATTCCAGATATTTCTCGTAAAAAATCCTGCAGGCTACTCTCAAGTGTGGGATATGCTCCGGGCCATTCACACACCCTTTAACCTGATACTTGGGTTGAATGATAATATTGCCGATGGCCGTGATGTAAGCTGGATATGGGATATCAATCTGACTCCACTCGTACGACCGGACAACCTCCAGGTGGTCTCGTTCACCGGCAAGAGGGCGCATGATATGGCGCTCCGGTTCAAGTATGCAGAGATAGAGGCGACAACCCAAGACATTATTCCAAACATCACAACCTGCTTAGAGAGCATGATCCAGAAGTCAGCTGATAGCCGTCATACATTTGTGCTCACGACTTACACGGCAATGAATCAGTTTCGAAGTGCATTGGGTCAATATGTTAGGATTTCACCCTTCTCTTCATGATTACAGCTCAAAGTCTCAGACTAATACATCTGTTTCCTGACAAGATGAATATCTATGGGGATATGGGGAATATCATTGCACTTGAGAAGCGTTGCGAGTGGATGGGAATTCAGATGGAGTATGTCACGGTAAACAAACCCGCAGACTTTGAGAAGATAGCCACGGGGGACATTTTCTTTTTTGGTGGAGGTCAAGACGCCGATCAAATGGAAGTCTGGAACATCATCGCCAAAGAGAAGAACCGCTTCACCAAACTCATAGAAGAAGCGGTGGCTGCGGATAAAGTCTTTCTTCTTATCTGTGGAGGGTTTCAGATATTTGGTCGGTTGTTTGTAGATGGAAAAGGCAATAGCATTCCCGGTCTCGGCATCTTAGATGTTGAAACGCATGCCCCAGGAGATGCAGTCTCCCAACGATGCATTGGGAATGTGGTTATTCATACAGATA
>JAGOLU010000032.1 GCA_017993865.1 Candidatus Woesebacteria bacterium | reverse complement strand
CATAGATACTCGCACAATCTATGTGTCTATATCCATATTGTGCAATCGCATTTTCAACTGAAAGCCCTACTTTTTGTTTATCAGATCTCCAGGTTCCGAGTCCAACACTGGGCATTTGAGCACCATTGTTCAGTATGATTGCATTCATATACACATTTTACAACCTAGAGAAACAAAAAACTAACTGAATTAGGTGGAGTTCACAGACTTCTTAAATGATGCCAGAGAGGGAGTTCGACAAATTTTTCCGCTGTCGCAAGGTATGATTTGAAACAGATTATTTATCCCAAACAAGCCACTTTTCCTTAATCGCTTGTTCTAGATCAATATTATGGTGTCTGGCCAATAATAAAACATGAGCAAAAACGTCTGCAACTTCTTTTTGAAAATCTTCAGCTATTTCTGTCTCAGATTTTTCCTTCTTTCTCGCCTGCCCCGTCATCATGAGGTAGCTCTGGATCAGTTCACCGAGTTCTTCTTGCAACTTGAGAATATACCAGTCAGCATCTCGCTGTATTCCAAACTTGTTTGTGTAGAGCATAGAAACTTTTTCTACCTTATCAGACAGCGTTTTAATGTCCATGTTGATATTGAATATACATTTCTATTAGCATCATATGCAAAATTGGAGATTTCTATCTCTTTCTGGAGCGGGATACGGGAATCCCCCGACTTTAGTCGAGACTGTCCCGATGGACATGTTTACCTCCATCGGGGGAACCCCTGCGCTCTTGAGCGGTGGACCGGGCTCGAACCGGCGACCTTCTCCTTGGGAAGGAGACATTCTACCAACTGAACTACCACCGCTGATACCTTCCTAGTATAGCAAAATATAAAAAAACCGCTGACGTTCCGGGTCAGCGGTGTGGCTTCTCATCCGGTTCCGGCGGATAAGAAGAGAAAGTTCTATTTCAATTTAAGTACTTGTCCAGGCACAATATAATCGGGGTTAGTTATCGTTGGGTTGAGTGTGGCAATCCGAGTCCACATATATGGGTCATTGTACTCTTGCATCGCAATGTTCCACAGAGAGTCACCCTGGATCACAGAATGAGTGGGCGATACTGATGTCTCTGCCTTTGTCATGGCCGCCGTGGATGTAACAGTGCCCACGGTGGGCTCTTTGGCCTGCACGGTCGGCATCTTGATCTGTTGACCGACCATGATAAAATCGGGGTTTGTAATATTGTTAGCACTTGCAATATCTACAAAATTATACCCAGAACTATATGTTTTTTCGGCCAAGGTCCACAAATTGTCTCCCTCTACCACGGTGTACGTCTGGCCCTGCTTCACGGGCGTGCCCATCTGCTCAGATCCAGGCGTTTGCGTATCCACATTTTCATCTGTCATACTCTTGTCATCCTCAGTCTCAGCACCTTTTCCAAATAAGTCCTTTGCTTTTGCTTTAATAGTGTCGAATAGAGATGCTGGTTTTTCGGGGATCTGTGAATCTACTGTATCATTTGCCACCGTTTCAAGACCCGCGATTCCTGTTGAGTTTTCGTACCCTACTGAGGGAGATGTCTCTAACACATCCTTCTCTTCCATCGCTAGATTTGAACCCACGTCTTCCACCTGATCTTTACTTTCAGCGGTCGCCACAACCTTTTCTCCTGAGGCAACTTCACCTGTATTCGTTTTTGGACGAACAAAGGAATAAAATGTGGAGAGTATGACTATCGCCACAGAGATACCCAGAAGCAACATGAAAAACTTGTCTTTTAACAAAGATTTGAGCTCGGTCACGTAGACATTTTCTGTTTCTGTCTTTTTTGTCTCATTCATGGCGAAAAAATAAAGTTATAATATGAGTAGAATTTGCACAATCATACTAACAGATCTCGCGCGATCGTCAAATAGTAATTTCTATATCAAAGTATCCATTTGTATACTATGCCTGATCATATTGACATCATCGGTGTTGCGCTCTTGGCCATGTTTATAGTTGGCACCCAACTTATTTCAGTTGTGCGGACTGTCAAATCAGTCAAAAGTCATGCTCACTTGCTGTTGCAGTTACGTGATGATGCTGTACAAAAGGGGAAGTATTCGATACACTACGATAAAGCACATACGGTCATGTACGGGTTGCAAAGAGAAAAACTCGATGCGATCCGCCATACGTTTTTTGGTGCAGTGGTCGCACGCGTGCTCTCTGAATCATTTTATGAAATACCGCAAACTTGATATTCTGTATTCTGAGCTTATAGTACTTTTCACAAGCTCTCTACTCACCACCATTTTAATTGGGTTTATTGCCGTATTTCAGCTTCCAAAGATAATCATAGTTATCGTATGGCTAGGTTTGTTTGCAGGTTTAAACTATATACTTATAGCCAGTCCCACAAAGATACTATTGGCAGGGCTTCTACAACTCAGAACCCAGCCGAGTCTGGAGGTATACATCGCCAAGTTTCTTGCTAAATACATCAAGCAGTCGGGCACAGAGACAGTGCATATTCATGTCATTGAGGATAGAGGGTACGCGGTGTTATATTACGCAGACATTAGATCGCTCCACTTGGTGTTCAGCTCTAAGCTTGTCGAAGACTGGAACGAGATTGATGTTGAAAGCGCCCTTTTGTATTTGTTTGATTTGCTTAACCATACGTTTCCCCTTCGAGACACCTGTATTTTGGTCCTTGCAACTATCGCCGAACGGTTTATCATTACTTCATTTGTGGGCGCATCTCTCGTGCATATGGTGCGGGCGCATACAGATGACGAGCGTATCGATCGTCGAGCGATAGGGAGGATAAGATACGCTATGGGATACCAAGCTATGTTGTCCAAGCTGAAGACTGGCTCAACAGCACCGTGCAGGCTACCCAAGAGTTTTGGGATGAATGCGGTCGGAGATATCACGGGTAAAGGTGTCGATGCATCTTTATACAGCGTCCATGAGACTCTTGATAATCGTATAGAAGCGATAGTGGGATCCTCTCCAGATTCGCAGAACCCTGGCATAGGTAACCATACTCAACTATCCGTAGATTAATTATGAACGGATAAGGCAATATATGTTGTTATATCAACCAGATAAAATTACCGTTTAAAAAATTTAAATTACACAGAAATGACTCATATACCAGTGAATCAGATCGCTAAACTGAGCAATCTAACACTCACAGACACCGAGCTTGAGAAGTTTGGCGGACAACTAGACGAGACTGTCGAATATATCCAAAACCTGCAAGAATTGGATATTGAAGGTGTCACCCCTACATCCTCACCTGCAGGTAACGTCAATATCTACTTTGCGGATGGCGAGAAGAATATTCGAACGCTCCCCAAAGGGACTTATACTGTTTCTCGAATTCTTTAACTTATGTCTAACACCATACTTACCAAAACGTTAATTGAGCTTACTCGTTTGATAAAAACAAAGGAACTTTCAGCTCACGAAGTAAATGCGTTTTTTGCAGAACGGTCACGAAAGTACAACCAAGAACTGAATGCGTACGTTACCTTGGTAGAAGGTGTCAAAAGTGATGGTCTACAAATCGCCATCAAAGACAACTTCTGCACCAAAGGGATCCGGACGACTGCGTCGTCTAAAGTCCTCGAAAACTTTATCCCGCCGTACGAGTCTACCGTAACCCAAAAGCTTCTAGATGCAGGAATATCTCCTTTGGGCAAGACCAATATGGATGCCTGGGCACATGGCTCGAGCACGGAAACATCTGATTTTGGTCCGAGCAAAAATCCGTTTGATACAGGGAGAGCTCCAGGAGGTTCATCCGGAGGATCTGCGGTAACGGTTGCGGCAGGCTTGAGCCCAGCAGCAATCGGGAGCGAAACAGCTGGATCTATCAGGTTGCCCGCATCGTGGTGTGGCATTGTTGGGCTCAAACCAACCTATGGCAGGGTGAGCCGCTATGGAGTGATAGCTATGGGGTCAAGTCTCGACAGCCCTGGACCTATGACCAAAACAGTCGATGATGCTGCATACTTGCTGTCGATCATCGCGGGTACAGACCCGTATGATGCTACAACCAACTCTGCTCAAACCGAAGATTATCTGGCAGAAGCTCACAAAGGTCATAAACTCCGTATTGGGATAGCAGATATATATTTCAAAGGTGTCGAGGCCGATATCAAGCGTAGTATAGAAAACGCCATCAAAACACTCGAGAAACTTGGACATAGCGTTTACCCTGTGAAGCTAATGGACCCTAAGTATGCAATATCAGACTACACCATTATCCAACGAGCAGAAGTATCCTCAAATTTGGGAAGGTACGATGGTGTACGCTATGGCGCAGGCAGAGAGAAATTTGGAACTGAGGCAAAAAAACGCATTATGCTCGGCACCTACACTTTGGCGCACGGATATTACGATGCATACTACAAACGTGCCCAAAAGGTGCGCACACTCATTATCGACGATTTCAAAAGGGTCTTCAATGAGGTAGATGTCATTATTGGTCCCACTACTCCTATTACTGCGATCAAGATTGGTGAGTTTGAAAAATATCCATTTTTTGGCGAGGTGATGGATGTTTTGCTTGAGCCAAGCTCAATGGCGGGGCTTCCTGCCATTAGCATGCCGTGTGGAGTAGATGTAAACGGGCTTCCAATTGGGATGCAAATTATGGGTCCGCACCTCACTGAGAGTAGAATCCTCGATCTAGCATACCAATTTGAACAAGAGACCAAATCGTATGAAATTGTGCAGAAGAATATTTTGAAATATCAATGAGCACTATTGTTGTACAACAGATCGCAGCAAAGTTCAGTCGACCAGCTCCGAACGATATTGACGTCTACGATGTTGCAGAAATGGCAAAACTCGTGCCATATGCTGGATTTGAGCATAGGATTGTCGAGTTTCAGCCCAAAAGTTTTGCCGCAAATCACGAGCACGTACATCGAGAAACAGTGGTTGCCTTTGGTGGTGAACTCACCCTCTATTATGTTGATGAAGAGGGACAAACGAAAAACATGATCCTTAATCCAAACGGTAAACAAAAGCTCCTGGTAACTATTACATCTCATACAAAACATGCGATCGTGAATCATTCACCCCACCCAGCAACGCTTATGTACTGGACAGATATTGCGCCCGTAGAAGCCGTGAAACACCCCATATTTGACCCAAGTTCGCTCAAATAATTATGGACAACTGTCTCATCATCCCCGGCAAACCAAGCAAAAAGGAATATTTTGCTCCAGACACTCCCTCGCCCTCAAACAACCATTGGTTCCCATGGGTTCAGAAACAACTCCTTATGAAAGGTGTCCTCACTCAAGTGCTCGAGATGCCCAGTCCATACGCTGCAAAATACGCAGAGTGGAAGGAAGTTTTAGATATATTTCCACTTGACCAGACGTATACACTTGTGGGACATAGCCGGGGAGCAGGGTTTTTGTTTCGGTATCTTTGTGAGCGGAAGGTTTCCGTTAAGAAATTGGTCTTGGTAGCGCTGTCATTTCGTCCGACAGGAGACGATGAAACCGCAGCGGGTGAATTCTATTCGTTTGAGCATGATCCCAAACTGACCGAGAGAATTAGCTCAATACATATTGTGTACTCCCAAGATGACCCTGTCAAAGGCATCAAGGAGTCGACAGACACCATGCGAAGGTGGTATCCGAATGCTATTTCCCACAAGTTTACCGATAAAGGACACTTTTGTGTTGAAGAAATGCACTCGCTAGAGTTTCCGGAGTTGATAGAAATTATTACGAGCCCATGATCAAACCAGGTGTCTATCGTCACTACAAAGGAGGAACATACAAAATTCATTTCATTGTGAAGCATACAGAAACGTTAGAAGACCTTGTCGTGTACGAAGCCCTATACAATAATCCAAAAGCTAAGTATTGGGTACGGCCAATCGATTCGTTTGTCGGAGAAGTCACCAAAGATGGTCAAACGATTCCTCGTTTTCAATTAATATCTGAGTAATGAAGGTTGTTATTCGTCCGCCAACACCCGAGGACGCCTCTGATATCCGCCGTATCCAAGCAGAAGGGTGGCTTGATAATAACCTTAGTCCGCAAACTGGCGTAACCAGAGAATTTTTGGAAAAGCAAAGAGGGATTTCAGTCCCCCCATCAAACATAAAGGTTGCCGAAACAGCAAAGATGATCCGAGAAGCTCAGGGGAATTATTTTGTCGCCACCGTAGAAGATAATGTCGTTGGGTGGATTATGGCAAGCGCAAATAAAGATGAAGTATATTCGTTTGGTATTTATGTAGATCGACGGTATCGCAATCAGGGCGTAGGCACAAAGCTCATGGCGGTATTTATAGAGCATAGTGGCGGTAAAAAAATGTCTATCAACGTCTCAACCATGAATCAAGATGGCGTAAGATTTTATGAAAAGTTTGGATTGAAGGTCGTGCGCCCTGACAAACACTATCTCAATGATGACAAATCTGTTTATTTACCAACTGTTATAATGCAAAACTATGAGTAATGTGTATCAACCCATTATTGGTCTAGAGATCCATGTCGAGCTCGCTACCAAAAGCAAAATGTTCTGTCAGTGCGATGCTGCATGGCAACAGTATGAACCAAACGCCAACACCTGTCCGGTGTGCCTTGGCTTGCCCGGAGCATTACCAGTACCGAACAAAGCAGCAGTTGAGCACACCATCAAAATCGCCCAGGCGCTTGGCTGCTCGATTAACAAACACTCGCATTTTGACCGCAAACACTATTTTTATCCCGATTTGCCAAAAGGCTATCAGATTAGTCAGTATGACGAGCCTATTGGAGTGAACGGTGAGGTAAAGCTTACCTATCACAACATTTCTACCAAACAGTTTGAGACAAAATCGTTCCGGATCCACCGCGTGCACCTAGAAGAGGACACGGGCAAACTCATCCACGCCGGGAAGGAGTCGCACGTTAACTTCAATCGCTCAAGCGTTCCGTTGGTTGAGATTGTTACTGAAGCAGATTTTCGGAGTAGCGAGGAAGTAAAGGCATTTTTGCAAGAGCTTCACACCATTATCCGATATCTGGGAGTTTCTGAAGCCGATATGGAGAAAGGGAGTATGCGCTTGGAGCCGAACATCTCAGTCTTGCTTACTCAAGACGGTGGGAGTGCTGGCAGAATTGAGCCGAAAGACTTGCCAAAATTTAAGGTTGAGGTGAAAAACATCAATTCATTCAACTTCGTCAAAAAGGCGGTAGATTATGAGGTAAAACGCCAAAGTGAACTGTTAGAAAAAGGTGAAACTCCCGCACAAGAAACACGGGGGTGGGATGAAAAAAAGAACGTGACAGTTGCACAGCGCTCCAAAGAAGATGCACATGATTATCGCTATTTCCCCGAACCCGATGTGCCACCGATGGAGTTTTCGGATGAACTGCTCGAGCGTATTCGCGCAACTATACCTGAGTTGCCAAGTGAGAAAGCAGAGAGATATGTGAAGGAATTCGGGCTCAAACTGTCTGATGCGATTCAAATTACGCGTGAACAGGGGATAGCTGAGTATTTTGAAAAAGTAATTTCGACGAGCAAGAGCCAAGTGCCGAGCCAGACCATAGCGAACTTGATTATCAATAAAAAGGTTTCGACTGATCTACAAGTACATGAATTTGTAGAGCAAGCAATAGAACTTTCTAAACCTAAAGCAACTGACATGGGTAAGCTTGATGAAGTTGTTCAAGCAGTGTTGAAGGCCAACGAGAAATCAGTTGCTGACTATAAGTCGGGCAAAACAAATACGCTTATGTTTTTAGTAGGTCAAGTTATGCGCGAAATGAAAGGGCAAGCGGATGCGCAGGCGGTGAAGGATGCACTGACCAGGGCGTTGGAGTAAGGGCGTGGTTGTGGACTACCATTATTTCATTCTCAGTCACTTCAATACAGTATCGGTGCAGGATGTCACGTTTTCATTTGGACAACCTCCACCACGTTTTCTGGGGCCACCGAATTCACAAGCGTACACACAGCCTTGAGAGCCTGGGACTGGTGTTCTCCAGGGGCACTCTTGTACCGCCTCCATCGCATCTGCAACTTCTACGAGCCGTCCTGGATCATAGATATTCACCCTATTTATTGGATGTATTAATAATAAGTTGTGGTCCTCTGGCCAGCGACAAGGTGTAAAAGGAATCACTTTTGCACCTTGAGCCTTAAACGGAGGTTTGCTAGCGGCACTATCCAGCTTTCTCTTACTTAATTCAATAATCATATGAATGCCAAATTATATCACCACACATACTATAAGTCTATATTAAAGAGGTGAGGGGCACACGATGAAATAGCTGCGCTATTCAAGTAGAAAAAGAGACAACCTATTTTATTGACGAGTATATACAGGTTTCGCCTAACTTGGATGTGTTGAATAGAGAGTAGGCAAGCTTAATCAGTGCGGATACCCATTCTTCTTCCCCCTGTGGTGGATCTAAAGTCCCGCGAAGCCAGGCCAATTGCAGAGTTGTTCGGAAATGATAGTGTTTTGCATATTGGATAACACCTGATGGGGAGAACTTTACCTATTCTTGTGTGATGCTTTTCTTTCTTGCGCCACCCTCGCCACTTGTTCATGTATTTTTGCCATGATTGTAGGATCAGGGCATTTTTGTTGTTGTGAAGGGCCACCTCCTGACCCAAAGTGAGTGCACGTGAAAACACCTTCCCCAACTGCGCTGCGGTAGACGCAGGCCCCAACCACTTCTTTTAAGACAGTGCTGTTACCAAGATCCTGCCAGACACATTCGCGTTTATTTCCCATAGAAGAGGATTTTAATATACACTTTTCTATAAGTCAACTGTATGCAGATTTTTTAATTGATTAGTATGAAGAAGAGCTTTGTAGTGGGGTGTGTCGAATGCCACACTGGAAGTCTTAATCAGTGAGTATGTCTGTTCTTCGACTGTAGGTGGTGCTTCTAAAATCCCTCGAAGCTATTGTTTCAGCACGATCGTCGTTTTTTTGAGCCCGTCCAACAGTAATACTTGGACAGACACAACCAGCTCTTTCAGCATGTATGCAAGACACTGTTTCATTCTCTAAATTAATGACACGGAAAGAGCAGGTAGTAATTGCCGTTAATGTTCTAGAGCCTACTAAAGCGAGATTTTGAAAAACACACACTTCTGCCATATTTCGTAATTATAGTACCAACAAACTATAAGTCAAATGAGGTGTGCCTGAATCAGGTAAAGAAGGCGGACAAATGAAGAGGTTTATGGGTTTGGTGGCTTGCGTAACACACAGTCATCGCATGCAGTAATGCCACAGAACATTCTCTGT
>JAGOLU010000031.1 GCA_017993865.1 Candidatus Woesebacteria bacterium | reverse complement strand
GCAGGCACATACACTGCTTGAATAGAGGTGATAGAACCCTTTTTGGTTGAGGTAATGCGCTCTTGTAACGCAGCCATTTCGGACGAAAGTGTTGGCTGATAGCCTACCGCCGAGGGGATTCGACCCAACAGTGCCGAAACCTCAGAGCCCGCTTGGGCGAAACGGAAAATATTATCTATGAAAAGCAAGGTGTCCATGTTCTTTTCATCACGGAAGTACTCGGCCATAGTCACGCCGGTCAGTGCGACGCGCAGCCGATTGCCTGGAGGCTCGTTCATCTGTCCAAATACCATGCATGTTTTGTCGAGCACTTTTGTTTCTTTCATCTCATTCCAAAGATCGTTACCTTCACGAGTACGCTCACCGACACCAGTAAACACAGATACTCCACTATGTACTTTGGCTACGTTATGAATCATTTCCTGAATGGTAACGGTCTTCCCTACTCCAGCACCTCCAAAAATAGCAGTCTTGCCACCCTTGATAAATGGCGCGATGAGGTCAATAACCTTGATCCCTGTCTCAAATACTTCTTGTTTCCCTGATTGTTCGAGAAATGATGGTGCGGCGCGATGGATAGGATAGGTCTTGTCAGACTTTGGAACCTTCATCTCATCGATAGGTTGGCCAAGAACATTGAAAATTCTGCCCAGATTTCCGTCGCCTACCGGTACGCGTATGGGGGCTCCGGTATTGACAACTTCTGTGCCTCTCGTCAGCCCGTATACATCTCCCATAGCAACACAGCGCACTAGGCCGGGCTCAAGTACGGCTTCAACCTCCAGCACACGTTCTTCATTGTTGGCTAGTGTTGTTTTGAGTGCTTCATACACTTTGGGTGTCTCTTTCTCGTCAAACTGTACATCGATAACGACTCCTCTAATTGAGAGTATCTTTCCTTTGTTCATATGCATGATGGGTAAATGTGTTAATTGTTTTCGACTGACTCTTTTGCGGTCACCATGTCAAGTAGTTCGCTGGTAATTTTTGTTTGCCTAATTTTATTTCCGATTAGAGTGAGGCTGTAGATAACATCTCCAGCGTTGTCTGTGGCGTTCTTCATCGCCATCATCCGCATGCTTTGTTCTACTGCCTCACTTGAGATTACTGCTCCACGAATCTGCTCTTCTATTGCTGATCGTAGGAGCGCATCTACAAGTACCTGTGGTGATGGCTCGACGATATATTCTTGTGTATTCGAGCCCTTCGTGTCTTTCGCTTGATCGGGACTTATGGGTAGCAAGGTAATGATCTTAACCTCTGACCGTAATGCGGAGATATATTGGGTATAGAGCAGCTTCACACTCCTATACTTTCCGCTCAAGAAAGCATCTACGGCGTATGTGAATATCGCCGTAACTTTGGTTTCGGGACCTCCTATTGAGTAGTCTGCCACGATATCTCTGTCGAATCGCGTAAGCGCTTGTGCTCCTTTTGAGCCGACGGTAATGAACTCTGAGGTTTTAAAGTCAACGTTTTTTATGAGATATTTCAGCAAGTTTACATGAAATGCACCGCAAAGACCCTTGTTTGCAGATATAAATAAGATAAGATCTTTGGCATCAGCCGATTTTGGCACCGACAAGAGCGGTGACACAGATATGTCTAACCTACCTGATAGTGAGGATATGAGACTCGTCAGACTGTCACGGTATAGTCTACCCTCAACCTCCGACTGCACCACCTTTTTCATCTTAGCCGCAGAAATAAGCTGCATCGCTTTCGTGATTTTTCTGACATTTTTGACCGATTTTGTTTTTTTGCGAACAGTACGAAGGTTCATGGTATATAGATAGGTAACTACACAACTAATTTAGAGTGAAAAGGATTTGGCTATTTCGGCCAAGATCACTTCATCTTTTTTATCAACCGCCTTGTTTTTGTTTATTCGCTCCAACAGACTCTTATACTCCACATCTACTGTTTGGAAGAGAGCGTCTTCGTAGGCTTTAACTTTAGACAGCTCAACTTCGTCGAGATATCCGTTTGCGACTGTCCACAAGATAATAACTTCATGAGCAAGATCAAGAGGCTGATTCTTTTGTTGTTTGAGCACCTCTGTTGCGCGCGCTCCCCTACTGAGGAATTTCTTTGTCTCCGGGTCTAGGTCTGAATCAAATTGTGCAAATGCAGCGAGTTCTCGGTATTGAGCCAGATCAAGCTTGAGTCGGCCTGCCACCTGCTTCATCGCTTTTGTTTGGGCAGAGCCTCCCACACGCGACACCGATACCCCGACGTTTACCGCAGGCCTCATACCAGCGTTAAAAAGATCCGTCTCCAAAAATATTTGTCCGTCGGTAATGGAAATTACGTTGGTGGGGATGTAGGCAGACATATCGTTTTCGAGCGTTTCGATGATAGGAAGTGCTGTTATTGAACCACCACCCGCATCTTCATTAAGTCGGCATGAGCGCTCGAGGAGGCGAGAGTGGAGGTAGAAAACATCTCCGGGGTATGCCTCACGTCCTGCGGGGCGTCTGAGAATGAGGGACATTTGTCGATATGCATATGCGTGTTTGGTGAGATCATCGTAAACCACCAACACATCTTTGCCTTGATCCATAAAATATTCAGCGATGGCGGTGGCACTATACGGAGCGATATATTGCATTGCGACCGGGTCTGCGGCAGATGCTTTTACAATCACGGTATAGTCCATCGCACCTTGTGCTTTGAGGAGCTCATGTGTTGCGGCGATCTTTGCGTTTTTTTGGCCAATGGCGCAATAGACACAAACCATGTTTTGACCTTTTTGATTGATGATGGTATCGAGACAAATGGTTGTTTTGCCTGTTCCACGATCTCCGATGATAAGCTCGCGCTGCCCGCGACCTATGGGGATCAGAGAGTCTATTGATTTAATACCCGTCTGGACTGGCACAGAAACACTTTTGCGCTTAACCACTCCTGGAGCAATCTTTTCAACCGGATAAAACTCAGTGGTTTTGGGAAGATCTTCTCCATCTTCTGGATTGCCGAGTGCGTCAACTACTCGTCCAAGCAGTGCATCTCCTACGCCAACCGATAATGTTTTACCTGTTGCCGTAATACGAGCTCCGGCTTGAATTGTTTCGTATTCACCAAGCACAATGATACCGACTGTTGTTTCGGTCATATCAATAATCATGCCCTTAACGCCTGATTCGAACGTGACCAGCTCTCCAAAACCTGCATTATCAAGCCCACTAGCATTCACTACGCCGTCTTTGATCTCTTCTACAATACCCACCTCCAGAACTCCGTTTTTGCGCAGCTCCTCTTGGTGCATGTCTTTTTCGAATTGCTTGATAAATTGGTTGATCATTTGATTGCTCATAGATAAAGATGAAGTAAGAATTGTTTGACGATAAATCTACTGATTAGTAAATAGCGATTCAACTTTTGACTTAAGAGAGTAATCGATAAGGCGCGAACCATGTTTAATAATGACACCTGCCAATATGGTTTCGTCTACCACGACCTCCACTGCAGAATTTTGTATCAAGGGGACTTTTGATTGTATTTCTGCGACCTCTTTATCAGAAAGCTGATAGGGGGCAATTATTTGGGTGTGATGCATCTGAGAGCCCAACCTATCTTTTAGGTAACTCTGCATTTCTTGCTTTAGTTGTTTAGATAATTTCATGACTATTTATGTAATACTTTTGATTACTTCTGCAGTGATTTCTTTTCGAGTCTGATCGTTTAGATACGATGCCAACCCTTTCTCAACTGCGATACGGGATGCATCTTTCACGTATTGGGCAAGTTCTTTTTGAGCGGTTTTTTTCTCATGTTCAATTGCCTGTTTGCCAGACTCTACCATCGCAGCCGATTGTTTCTGCGATTGAGCAAGCATCTCAGCTTTGATTTTGTCACCATACACTTTGGCCTCAGAGAGTATCTTTTTTTGCTCACTCCTCACCTCATGGAGCATAGCCTTCTTCTCTTCGTCAAGCTTGGACTTTGCCGTCTCAAGCTCTTGAGTCAAAGAATGACGTTTGCGCTCATCATCTTGCTGTTTTTTGAGGTAATTGGATAGAGGCTTGGCGATAAACTTTCTGAAGATCAGATAAAAAATCACAAAGTTTACGAGTTGTGCGATTAGTAATTTTCCATCGATTCCGAGTGCTTCCATGTGTGTGTTGTGAATTTACAAATATTATCCTCCGATCCCGAATTTGATCATGATGGCAATAACGAATGCGAAAATCAAGATTGATTCTGCAAACGCGATAGCCAAAATCATGTTTGTTTGGATAAGCGGCGCTGCTTCGGGATTACGGCCGATTGATTCCATCGCTTTTGAACCAATGAGTGCCATCGCGATGCCCGGAGATAACGCACCCAAGCCGATTGCTAATGCAGCTCCCAGTACTTTCATTGAGTCTAAATCCATAGTATAAAATTTTAAATAATAATTACTAATTACGATTGGTTAATGATGCATTTTGGTCGTTGCCATGCCTATAAGTACTGCCGACAACATAGTAAACACCAATGCCTGGATTGCCCCTGCCATAATCTCAAGGGTAAAGAAGGGGACCATGACAAATGATGCCACCGGTGGGAGCAAGAAAGCCACGATTGTAATGAGGATTTCTCCGGCGAGAATGTTCCCAAACAAACGGAATGAGAATGACAATATGCGTGCGAGCTCTGATATGAGTTCAAGAATGCCTACAAAAAACATAATTGGTGTCGAGAAGTTGAAGAATTTCTTGAGATATCCCACTCCGTTGTATTTGAATCCATAATATTGGATCATAATTACGGTTACAAGCGCTAGTGCAAAGGTTGTGTTCAGATCTGCGGTGTTAGCGCGTAGCAGGGGGATGCGCTCATGACCATCCTCCTTTGTAGCCTCAGCATGTGCATCCTCTGTTTGCACGGGTTTTTCGAGGATAACCTCTTCTGTGTGCACCTCTGCAGCGACAAGCGGCTTGATAAGCACACTCCCGACAGTGGGAAGTAGCCCTACCCAGTTGTTCATGAGGATGTAGAAAAAATATGCCCCTAGCAAAGGGAAAAACACAATGGTTTTCTCGCGGACAACACTTTTGATGAGATCATGGATGGCTACAAACAATGAGTGTAAAAGGAAAAAGAGGGTTGATTTTTTCTTTTTGTGTAAATTGTTGGAGTAATACAGACCAATACCAAGAAACAGCAACATGACGATCCACGAGAGGATCATGGAGTTTGTTATAGAGAGGCCAAAAATACTCAGTATCTGTTCGGCTTTTACGCTTACATGAACCATAGATTAGTCTAAAAACAGAAGCTCAATTGTAACATACGCTCAGATTCCTGTCTAAGGAAACTGTATTGAGCGCTCATTTCGCTTATCTGCGCCCGTGTTTAAATTCTTTCAAGCTCACTGCATTGTCGACGAGCAGACCTAACACTTCTTCTCTGTTAGACACCGTACCTTTAATAAGGAGAACCTCGTGAATTTTAATAATGTCTTTTATCTGTTGGAAAGTCTTTGGGAATACAACCATGTCTATAGACCCCGTACCATCGTTTATCGTGCAAATAGCCATCTCTTTGTTGTCTTTTTTGGTCCGTAAGAGCTTCATAAAAGTGATCTCTCCTGCAATAATATACTGTTTTTTGACATCATCGGGCGTGATCTCTGATACTTTTTTGTTTATCTTTTCTGCAATAATCTCGGCATAGGGTTCGAGTGGGTTTTGGGTGAGTAGGAATCCGATAAGCTCCCGTTCTGCTTGAGCGATATATTCGGGTGGATATTCGGGTACTTGCTCAAACGTGTCGAGATGCTCCCCCATGAGTGGGCCACTATCGAAAAGATTCTCTTGTCCTGATGAGCTTAAGTCTTTATTTTTCCCAATACGCTCTACTTGTTCGGGGAAGTTCGTAATGAGCGTTGCACGCGTGCCGAATGCGATGAACGCCCCCACGTTTATAAGTGATTCAAGCGTCTTCTTGTTCACTTTACGTAAGTCTACTCTATACAAAAAATCAGTAAACGAGTGGAATGGCTTCTCTTTTCGAGCATCCACAATAGTCTCTATGGCGGCTGAGCCCACGTTTTTGATTGCACTAAGGCCAAAACGAATAGCCTCACCCTCAACGCTGAACCCGTCTTGGGATTTATTAATGTCAGGGGGAAGAACAGGTATTTTCATCGCTTTGCATTCTTCGAGCGCGGCGGTCATTTTCACTTCTTTTAGTGGTCCGGTGGCTGCGTTAATTTCAGCAGTCATCAGGGAAGTCATGAA
This sequence comes from Candidatus Woesebacteria bacterium, assembly GCA_017993865.1. Lineage (GTDB taxonomy): Bacteria > Patescibacteriota > Microgenomatia > UBA1406 > GWC2-37-13 > JAGOLU01. The sequence goes on along the minus strand of JAGOLU010000031.1, from coordinate 3,058 downwards.
TTCAATCGGGAAATTCGCTTTGACATATGCGGTCCAGTAGGCGATGAGCGCGTATGAGGCGGCGTGAGACTTATTAAAGCCGTAAGAGGCGAATTTCTCAATAAATCCGAATACTTCTTTGGCGAGTTTTTCCGTATACCCATGCTCCACACATCCCTGGATAAACTGAGCTTTGCCTTTCTCCATGAGAGCCTTCTTCTTTTTACCGACGGCCATGCGCAACAGATCTGCCTGAGCCTTAGTGAAGTGCGCCATCACGACCGCAATGTCGATGACCTGCTCCTGATAGACCAAAATACCATATGTTTCGGCAAGTACTGCCTTGAGATCTTTGTGAGGGTATCTGACCGATTTGGGGTTACGTCTCCCCTCAATAAAGGTGGGAATCAGATCCATAGGGCCAGGGCGGTAGAGTGCAACCATGGCGGTAATATCGGTAAGTTTATTGGGCACCAAATCTTTTGCAAGTCGGCGCATTCCTGCAGACTCCAACTGGAATACCCCAACCGTCCTCCCGGTGCTTATAAGCTCATAAGCTTTTTTATCGTTCAGTTTCACTTCGTGAATATCTATTGATTCGCCACGGTTTTCTTTCACAATACTGAGCGCAGACTCAATGATGCTCAAGTTGCGCAGCCCAAGTATATCCACTTTCACCAACCCGACCGCCTTATTTTCAGATACTGCGTTGAGGTCAAGTGAATACATATCATACTGAGTAATCACTTTATGTCCGTTTGGTTCAAGTTGCAGCGGAATATGTTCAATAAGCGGGATATCGCCGACAATGAGACCCGCCGCATGCACCGATGAGTGTCGAGGCAAACTTTCGAGACGCTTCGAGACATCTATGATCTGCTTAATCTCCTCTTCGTTATCATATGCTAATTTCAAGGTGGGAGACTCCTTTAGGGCAATTTCAAGCGTGACATGGAAGCCTTGTTTGCTGGGAGGAATCATTTTGGCGAGTCGATCGCCGGTGGCATAGCTATGCCCGAGAGCACGTGTAACATCACGAATGACCATCCGCGCCTCCATCGTCCCAAACGTGATAATCTGCGCCACATGATCTTCACCGTAGCGTTTGGCGATATAGGTCACCACCTCTTCGCGCCGAGTGTCGGCAAAGTCGATATCAATGTCAGGTGGGGTTGGTCGATCTGGGTTGAGGAATCGTTCAAACGGCAGATTGTAATCAAGAGGGTTAATGTCTGTTATCCGTAAAATATACGCTACGAGTGACCCGGCGGCTGACCCTCTCCCGGGCCCCACCGCAATCCCCTGGTCTTTTGCCCAGTTGACCATGTCTTGCACGAATAAGAAATAGGGCACATATCCTTTTTTGCTGATGATATCCACTTCGTATGCTATGCGGGTGTTGACGATATCTTGATCGTATTCCTTCACCCGAACTTTCCGCTCTTCGATAAGCTGAGCAAAGTGCTCATCTATGGTCATGCCGGGAGGCACGGGATATTTGGGCAGTATGAGCGTGCCATAGGGGATTTCTACGTTACACATTTCAGCTATGCGCGCAGTATTCTCTACCGCCTCAGGAATATCGGCAAATGTAGCGCTCATTTCCTCGTCAGTTTTAAAGTAATAGTCTGGATGCTCCATCATAGTGAGCGGACGGTCTTTTTCAAACACCACACGTTGAGATCCAATACAAAGCAGAACCTCGTGCGCATACGCATCATCTGCCTCCATATAGTGTGTGTTGGCTGTTGCAACAAGCGGAATACTGTGTTTGCGCGAGAGCATGATGAGCTTCTGGTTGACCATCTCAAGTTGCGCCATGCCAGGGTGACGCTCAAGCTGCAAATAAAAATTCTCTCCAAATATCTGCTTGTATCGAAGCACCAGCTCCTGAGCTCGCTTTGGTTGTTCGTGCAGAATCTGTTCCCCGATCTCAGACCGGAGTGGGCTCCCCGAGAGAACAATGAGCCCCTCATGGTATTTTTCGAGCAGTTCAAAATCTACGCGTGGCTGATAGTGCAGCCCCTCAAGTTGACTGTAGGAAACAAGTTTGACCAAATTTCGATAGCCGGTGAGATCTTTGGCAAGCACCACGAGTGAGTACGCATCTTTAAAATCTCCCGATTGTTTTTCCGTATGGTTGCCCGAAGATTTGTAGAGCTCGCAGCCGATTATGGGCTTAATACCGGCATCTTTACACGCGATATAGAACTTAAACGCGCCATACATTGAACCGTAGTCAGTGATGGCAAGCGCAGTCATGCCAAGCTCTTTGGCCTTTGCAATAGCCTTTTTCATCCTCGACATCCCGCGCAAGAGTGAGTACTCAGTGTGGAGCTGCAAATGGACAAATGACATGGTCACATTGTAAAGCACGGGGCAAGAAGAACCAAGGGGGTGATGCTATTGACTCATAGTGTGTCTAGTGTAGAATACACGTATGGTCAGCATCAAACAAGAAATAGGATTTTGTGCTTTCGGTCCGAAAATTTTTGACCAAAATGCTCCTGTCAATTTGAAGCCAATACGACAATGTACACATTTGCATGTGGACCGCGGCGATGGTCGTAGAAAAATGATGTGTGCAATTGCTGAGCCAGGACAACATATGAGGACAGCCGACTGTACATGTGGTCAAGTTTACGAAGCTAGTATTCAGCGCTAAACTAGTCATTTCCTTTCGAAAGTTCACTTACAACACAAATAAGAATTTACCATAGCATATGGCTGAGATAGTAGAGTGTGCGCATCAGAGAGAGGCTACGGAAGATGATCTCCGTCCACGCAGAAAAGTTTTTACTGCGATCGTGAGAGGGACTTCGTACCGTAATCATGGAAAAAGGAGGGGTTTTCTCTCCGATGCCTTGAATTGGAAAGGAACCCCAAACAGGTGATTCCTGAGAGGCGTGGTAAGGTTTTCCTATGCAAGGAACCTCTTGTCATACAACATGGACAGAGAATGTTCTGTGGCATTACTGCATGCGATGACTGTGTGTTACGCAAGCCACCAAACCCATAAACCTCTTCATTTGTCCGCCTTCTTTACCTGATTCAGGCACACCTCATTTGACTTATAGTT
>JAGOLU010000119.1 GCA_017993865.1 Candidatus Woesebacteria bacterium | reverse complement strand
TGCATGAGAGTCTGGCAAAAATCCTTTGCAAACTCAAGCTCTTGGCTAATATAATTTCGCTGATAGCTAATGGTAGAGTTTTCGTAATTACGGATATTCTCTTCGGTTTTGTCCAAGAATTGATCTTGGTTATCGTAAATTAATTTTAGCGCCGAAATGTTATTCAGGTTGTTGGTAAGGTGGCGGATAAGCAGACCTGCGTCTTTTGACGATTTATATTCCTCTTTGAGCATGCGAGTGTCTTGCAGAATATGCTCAATGATCCGCGCCTCATCCTCAAGAAGTATGGAGAGGATTTGCTCTAAAAATTTGCTGTATGACGCAAATTTAATACTCCGAATTTGTTTTTCATACTTCCGTATCACATGAGAAGTATGGAAGGCAAAAACGTGTGCGTCATTCGCTTTGCGATCGAAGAAGATGTTTATCTCGACAGACTCTATAGACTTGGAGCTTACGATGTATTCGGGTATATGGAACGCCAAAAACACGTATAGTTCGTGGCGATGTATCTCAACGCGGATATTATCACCCTCAATTTTTTGCATCACCACCGTATCTACATCTTTGTAAGACTTTTGGAATTTGGCAATATCCTTTTTGCTTGGATTGATAAGTAGTTTTATTTTTCCCACAGTATCAATATAGAGGAAAAGTGGAGGAGAGGCAAGAGAAAAATGGAGATTAGTCGGTCTGGGCTAGTTGCTCAAGTCGAGCAATGCGCTCTTGCATGGGGGGATGTGTGGAAAATAGCGAAGAAAATGCGAAGTTATCTCCAAATGGGTTGTTGATATAGAGGTGCGCAGTCGAAACATCGGCTGTTGCGAGCGGCAACTTAAACGATTCTAGCTTTTGGAGTGCGTGAATGAGACCACTGGGGGAGCCCACCAGTTGCGCAGCAGACGCATCAGCTAAATACTCTCGTTGACGAGAAATGGCGAGTTGTATAAGCACACCCACAATCGGAGTGACCATGATGAGTAGTATACTTACGATTGAGTTCGCATTCGAATTTTCTCTATTTGAACTTCTGCCCATGAGCCCCGCGCGCCAAAACATATTTGCAAGAATATTGAGCATCCCCACTAGAATTGAAACAGTTGACATAAGGCGCATATCATAGTTGCGCACATGGCTCAACTCATGTGCGAGCACACCTTCTAGCTCGTCATGGTTTAATCGCTCCAAAAGACCCTGTGTTGCGGCCACTGCTGCATGATCTGCATCACGACCGGTGGCGAAGGCGTTCATCGCCGTGTCGGGGATAATATAGAGCGTAGGCATAGGTAGTTGAGCTTTTCTGGCGAGGGCGCTCACTATCTCAAAATATTCAGGCGCATCATGCTGTTCAACTTTCTGAGCTCTGCTTTGGGCAAGGACGATGCGATCAGAAAAGTAATAGGCAGCGAAGTTAATTATTCCTGCAATTAGCAAGCCGATGCCTACGCCACTTGAACCATACCCTGATGCTTGGGATATGGCATATGCCATGAGTGCGACCACCGAGGTGAGGACGGCCATGTAGATGTAGGTTCGGGTGATGTTTTGTTTAACCATGTTCATAGGTGAATTGTATCATTAAGGAAGACAACATGACAAATTAATTTCAGGGAAAACGCACAATTTCTTGGCGAAAAAACTCGTCAAACATTATGAGCGTCGAGATGTACTGAAAAGATGTATTGACTCCTCAAACATTTTCGCTCCAGAAATTGCACGTTTTCCCTTCGATTTTGGTTTAGATAATCCTCAGATAATCAAACTGGTATAATCAATGTATGGGAGTATTACAAAGCTCAAAAAATGTATTTATTGTTGGGATTAAGGGTGTGGCAATGGCCGGTCTTGCGCGCATACTTACTCAGATGGGCAAACAAGTGAGTGGGTCGGACACCGACGAAAGTCAGATCACCGACGAACTTCTCAATACGCTACAGATCGCTCATTCCAAATTAGATAGCTCCGTCCCAGTTGGCACAGATCTCGTCGTCTACTCGGCTGCACACGGTGGGGTAGATTCTTTCCAGGTGAAGGATGCACAGAACCGAAAGATAGCTGTGATAAGCCAGGCAGCGCTCATTGCTGAACTTATTGGTATATTCCCCAAATCTATTGCGATCTGCGGTTCGCACGGGAAGACAACCACAAGCAGCATGACGGCATTTGTGTTGCAATCGCTGGGAGCGAAAGTTAGCTGGCTTGTAGGAGCGCCCTATTTTAGCGGATATGTAACAGAGCAAAAAGAAACGTTAACGCAATTCCCTGGTGGTCATTTTGAAGAAGGTTCCGAAGTGTTTGTATTTGAAGCTGATGAATATGGTGTGTGCCCTCCTACAGATAAGACTCCTAAAATTTTACTCTATAACCCAACTCACATTATCTGTACTAATATCGATTTCGATCATCCGGATATCTACCAAGATTTAAAGCATGTGCAGAAAACATTTGACACATTCTATACCCATGCCCAGCACGTGTACGAGTGTCATAGCCAAACTCTCGAAGGAAATCTGGTGGGTGTCAGGAAATGCCTCGCTGATTTGGGTTTCGTAAAGAGCGAAATAGACGAACACA
>JAGOLU010000118.1 GCA_017993865.1 Candidatus Woesebacteria bacterium | reverse complement strand
AGGCGGGAAATACACGAGGTAGACATCCGAGACTTGCCACGGCGTCGCACTGGGGCAAAATCCTTGGAATGTCGCACGGACATTGTAGGTCGTGTTTGGTGAACTGAAATATTGGCTCGGCAACTCTACCGGGGGCAGGTTTTGAGCGGCGTAGCAATTACCTTTGTTCGTGGGCGGATTCATCCCAAAGTTTTGGGTGCTCGACCATTGGGTCAGAGTTCGAGTGAGAAAACCTCCGTTCCCTAGCGATACATTCCCCGTGCCATCTGGAGTGCTGCTCAATACCACCTTCCCTCCTGGCTGTACTCCTTCGAAATAGAAATTTGGCGGGTATGTAACGATGTGGATGGTGCCCGAGTACCCCGCATAATAGGTACGCGGGCCAGTTATGTGCACCAACATTTGAGGGCTCGCGGCATGCGCATGATGCATGAGTATTTGGCTCATGCAAAACATCAAAAGGAAAACCAACAGATGTTTGATTGGTGATCGCCGCAACCATATCAAAATGCTACTTACCAATACAACGAGGAGCATTAACCCCCCAATCCACCAGAATACTGGTGTGGGCTCTTGATCAGCCTCTTTCGACAAGTTGTCCGTTTTTGTCCCCAATACTTCCCCCCCATTTTCATGTGGAACATTTGTAGCTGAGTATGCTTCGCTACTTGTTGATTGAGGTGTTCGATGAGTTTGTGCATTATTACTTCCAAGCGCGTCCCCTTCTTGAGATTTCTGTGGAGTCGGGGTGAAAGTTGGGGTCGAGCTTATTGAGCTTTGAGGTGTCGGAGTGGCTGTTGATGATGCGATCTCAACCACATGATTCGTAGGTGTAGGGCTTGTCCCGCCCTGCGGGGTGGGGGTAAATGGGCTCGTCGGCGTAACACTGGGAGTATTTGTGGGAGAAAACGAACTCACGAGCGAATCGTAGCCAAATCGGAGCGGCGCGTAAGATACGGTGTCGACTCTCTCTGTGCTACTATCACTAAAATATTCAATCTCAACGGTCTGGTCGAACGATGTCGTTTCAATGTTCGGGGTTGAACAAGTCTGAAGACGAGCAGATGCAATGTCGACGGTGTTTTTTCCCCGATCAAAAATAAAGAGGGATGCGTTGTTGGCTGCCATTGACTGGAAAGATCCGAGGAGTGGCGTGTTGCCTTCTGTAGAAGAAAATATTCTTGACTCCACTCCTACTGGCGCTCCCCCAAAAGTCCAAAGCACTGCGTATCCCGATTGGGTAGCGAAATCGGCAAATGTCCCTGCGACGGATGCTCCGTCGACGATAAGATTGTCTATGGAGAGACGTCTCACCCATGCAGGTGAAGTTGGGGGAACGAAAGCAAGCTTCGCAACCCAAGGATTACTGGTCAACTTCTCCCCCGCCGTCTCGACGCAATATTTGTCTTCTAAGACTGCGTGAGTATCCCATCGAAAATGGATTGAGGATGGAAATGGTGAACCCGTGCATACGACTGCTCCCAGATCTCTATTGTCTCCACACGAGGCGCTGTCTTCGCCTGGGAGAAATCCATCGCGCAAATATGTTGGTAGTGAGAGGGATAGTGAGTCTGTTGCTGCGCTGCTGATCTGATCAGTGGGCACCAACACGTCGTATATATGCGAACTCTGCGGCTGAATAATAATTTCGTTTTGGGGCTCTGTGGCAAGTACGGATTTCAATTGCCAACATAGGAATATGCACATTATCGCAAGTAGTTTAGGCAGAGGTTGAGAGGGATTATCGTCCATCTAACCGAACATTCTAAAAATTTCTCAAACCAAATGCAACACTTTGATTACTATAGTTACACTAAGATATAGTTTTCTCGGTGAGACGATATTTTTACAGGATTATTATTTGGTTACAGTGGCACTTGCTGGCTGTATTTCTGCAGTAAATTCCGTATCACTCTTTGGTATGGCTCGTGAAGCTTCTTTGACTTCTTTTTAAAATATTGAATGCTCTTTATGTCGAGAGCTATTGTCACTTTTTTTGTAGTCTTTTGAGTCACTAAATCTTCTGGCCTTGGTAAGAAGTCATCCACAATCCTCACGTCTTTTATCGAGGGAAAGTCAGGATGATTTGTGTATTTTATTTTTTTCATAATATAGTTTCTTTCCGTAGCGCCAGTACCCAGCGCCAAAAATTCTAATAACCGCACCTCTATACGTAAACCTTACGGTCACCACACCTGTTTTTGTCTTTCCAATACAGTGAAAACGATCCTCCCGCTTACCGTGTTTCAGGTCTTCTACAATAAGTCTGTCCTGATCAAGAAAAGCCTGGCTTGATGCCTCAAAGTCGATACCATGTTTAGCTATGTTCTTGCTATTTTTCGTTTCATCCCACTCAAATTGTATCTCCATCTTACAAGATAGTATATATGAGTATTGCTATTTTAGCAATACTCATATTGATCCAGGTTGATCTAGATCGCACATGGAACTCAAGTGCCCTTCTTGGTATAATTTCTCTCTAGGGCCCGTCGTCCAATGGCAGGACAGCAGTCTCCAAAACTGTTAATGAGTGTTCGACTCACTCCGGGCCTGCTTACAATACACATTTTTCATCTCATCAAGAATT
>JAGOLU010000030.1 GCA_017993865.1 Candidatus Woesebacteria bacterium | reverse complement strand
ATGGACCAGAAGCGTCGGGAAAAACAACCATCTGTTTGTCAATCATCTCTGAGCTCCAGAAGTCTGGAGGAGTTACTGCTTTTGTTGATGCTGAACACGCGCTAGACCCCGCATGGGCGAAAGTGCTTGGGGTGAAGCTCGAAGATCTCTTGGTATCACAGCCCGACACCGGAGAACAAGCACTCGAGATAGTAGAAACGCTGGTCAGGTCGGGCGGCGTAGACCTTATTGTCGTAGACTCTGTTGCAGCCCTCACACCCCGTGCGGAGATTGAAGGAGAGATGGGAGATGCTGTTGTCGGCTCACAAGCGCGACTCATGTCGCAAGCTCTTCGTAAACTTACGGCTATAGTGAGCAAATCAAAATGTACTATCTTGTTCACCAACCAGTTGCGACACAAAATAGGGGTGATGTTTGGCAACCCAGAGACAACTCCTGGTGGGCTTGCTATGAAGTTCTACACGTCTGTTCGAATGGACGTACGCAAAATTGAGACTCTCAAAAAAGACACAATCGTCTATGGATCACGAGTCAGGGTGAAGGTTGTTAAAAACAAAGTAGCACCACCCTTTAGACAAGCTGAGTTCACGATCACTGGCTCAGGTGTTGATCGTCTTGAGGCTCTCATAGATACTGCCGTTACCCAAGGAATTCTCACCAAGGCGGGGGCATTTATCAAATACGGAGACAAGGCTCTAGGACAGGGGAAAGAACAGGCAAAAGAGATACTCATGCAGGATGATAAACTTCGACAGAGCATAGTGAAGGAGGTAAAAGAAAAAATAAAAAACAGCTGACGCCGTAGTTGCGAGAAGTTCGTGACCTCTCAAAGCAGTGGTGCATAGGCCACCATACAAACTATGCTTGTATATTTGGCAAAAATGTTTCATAATAAACCCAATTATGAGCAATGTTCCTCGAACAATAAAATCGCAAGGCCAGATTCTCCTTATCGGCCTCATGCTCATCGCCTTGGTTACCACGATCGTGGGTACAGGAGCGCTTCGAAGCATGTCATCCACCCAAACCACAAAGCAGAAAGAAGAGTCAAATAAGGCGTCTAACATTGCGAAAGGCGCACTCGAGGCAGGAATCAACAACGAGATAGTAGATTCCACCAATTTTACCGACGTGAATCCGGGAGCATACTCACAACAACTCAACATCCCTAAGACCCCCGAAAACACTTTTGTGTATAGCGAGGTGGTACCCAAAGACCATCAATATATGTTTTATTTGGCAGATTATGACACAGCTGCAAACACCTTTGGAACAGATTATTATGTAAGCGGAATAGAGTTGTACTACTCAAGCGAAGCCTCCACATGCCCACTGTTGGAGATTATTTTCATCGATAAAGATAATGCGGTAGTTAATCGAAAATACACAGCCCCAACGGCTTCCGGGTGTGGCACCAACAGCCTAAATTACGTCGGCGCGATAAGTCCAAACCCAGGGGGAGACCTTGCTTGGGATGGAAAAACCACCACCTTCGCCAATAAAATCACTATCGACAGTATTGACCTCACGGGCAAGAACATCAAAGTGCTCGTTATTAGACCTTATTTTGATGGAACGAAGCTAGGATTTCTTGGCACAAGTTTAAAACAGCAGGGCAGAGAGGTCTCTAGCACAGTGCGGACCATCGACGGTGCGCAGAAAACAGAGAAGGTGTACCAGGCCTATCCTCAAATCCCCCTTTCACTCTTCGCAACAGTTCTGTAGATTTAGTTAAACCTCTCAACATACAATTCAGACCCAGGGAATTGGGAAGTGAGAAAGGCTTTAGTATCTATTACAAAAGACTTCCCGCCACACACATAAAATTGGTACGGTCTCGCGGGCAACTTTTCAAGGGAAGGTTGGATCCTGCCCAAGGCACATAATGTAGGAGGGACCGGCAGGCTCTCTGGAATGGAGGCTTCGCGAGAAAGACACAGTTTAATCAAAAGCTTACTGCCATTATCACCCCACATTCTTTCGTACGTCGTGAATTCATCACTCAAGTAGATGTCTTGTGCCGTCTTTAAGCCCCAGAACACATACAATTCTGGAAAAGCTTTAGATTGTGCCAGGTACTGAAGCATTGCTCGAAAGGGGGCGATGCCTGTGGAGTTTGCGCAAAAGACCATGGGGAGATTCTGTTCGCCAGACATCTTCAAAACCAGATTTCCTGCCGGCCCCACCGTCTTGAGAACAGAGCCCATGGGCAAATTCTTTAGCATAGTTGTCCCTTTGCCTTCAGCAACATGAATAACCACCAACTCGAAGTTATTGCTTGTTATCAGACACTTACCATCTTGAGAGCTCATTTGGGCACTAGAGTCTGATCCGGCGATAGAATATGAGCGCACAAGCTTGGCATTGGTGGCCTGATCTACCAACACAAACGAGACAAACTGCCCGGGAGAGTATGACATTTGTCCATTTTCTAATTCAAAACGATACAAGCTCACATCACTGGTTAACTCTGTCCTCTGGACAAGGCGGGAATTGAATTGTTGCATACGGATAAAGAATGACGATTGCAAATATAACCTTAAGTGAGTAGAATACCATATCCGATTACTATTTCGAAGTAGAACACGAATAGAAGTCGCCCAACTCAATATTTTATGGAAAACGTACTGATTTTATACAAACGTACCACCCTTTCGGCTAGATGTGATTACGCTCTCTATTGTTCTAAAGGGACATCTCTATAATATTGTTTCTGTGCGCCTCCACCCTCTACTTCGCACGATCTAAAGGATCTATTGATTTATGTTAAATTTTTTAAAGGACTTCTTCATTCCAAAAGAAGCGTTGCAGAAGATTATTGACGAAGCAAAGCAGAAAGGGCGTGAAATTGTGCTCAAAGCAAATGAAGATGCGGTGAAAGTCCGTCAGCAAGCAGAAATAGACGCTCGACGTATTACTGCTGAGGCTGTGCAAGCAGAGAAAGAGCTTAATAAGGCCCGATCCCTGATTGGTCAGGAAAAAGCCGACGCAACCAAAGAGCGTCAAGCAGTCGAGGAAGAGAAGAAACTTCTTGCCACCCGCGGACAACAGGTAGAAGCGCTACAGAAAGAGCTTGAGGATCGTCGCGAAGCATTGCTTACGAAGCTCGAACACATTGCTCAACTTTCCAAAGACCAGGCGAAAGATCTCATTATCAAAGGGGTCGAAGATAAGATGAAAGAGGATATAGCAAAGCGATACACAACGTTTGAAGAAGAGTTCAAAGCGAAGGTCGCAGACAAAGCAAAAGAAATGCTTACCGACTCGATGCGCTTTGCTGCCGTAGACTACACCGCAGAATACACCCTCTCAGTAGTGCAGCTCCCCAGCGACGAATACAAAGGAAGAATCATTGGAAAAGATGGCCGAAATATCCGCGCGTTTGAGCTTGCTACGGGTGTTGATGTTGATTTAGATGAGGAGGGAGTGATAAAGCTTTCAAGCTTCGATGCAGCCAGGCGTGAGATTGCGAGAGTTTCACTTGAGAGACTTATACAGGATGGGCGTATTCAACCGTCAAGAATAGAAGAGATCGTAAAGAAAACCCAAAGCGAAGTCGAGAAAGAAATGTTGAAAGCTGGCGAAGAGCTTTGTCATAAATGTGGAGTGTACAACCTTCCCATTGACCTGATGCGTTTGTTGGGAAGATTTAAGTACCGATTCTCATACGGACAAAACATGATTCTCCACACTTTGGAAGAAACGAGGATTGGAATCGCACTTGCTCACGAGCTTAAGTGTGATGTAAATACCGTGAAGCTAGGATGTTTGTTTCATGATATCGGCAAGGTAATAACCGATAAAGAAGGCAACCACATTGACCTCGGGGTAGAAGTCCTCACGAAATACAGATTTCCCAAAGCTGTCATAGACTGTGTTGCTTCTCACCACGAAGATGTTCCATTCAATTCCACCGAAGCGGTCATTGTATACATTGCTGATGCGGTGTCTGGGGGACGCCCAGGGGCGCGACACGAAGATGTACAGCAGTATGTACAGCGCATTCATACGATAGAGGACGTCGCAAAAACCAAAAAAGGAGTGCGAGAGGCGTATGCACTACAGGCGGGTAGAGAGTTGCGCATTATTGTGAGACCTGACGAAGTTTCAGATGCTGACGTGGTGCTCCTAGCAGTATCAGTGAAAGATGAACTCGAAAAGAAGTTTGAGGTCTTTCCTGGCCAGATAACCGTCACGGTCATTCGTGAAAGCAGGGCGCAAGCGACCACCAAAATATAATGCGCACACTGTGAATAACGAGCCCCCATTAGACCGCTCTTTCTTCGTAGAAGGAAAGAATATTTTCTCCATAAAATCGGGCGATCCCTGATTTGCATTGCCGTGCCAACCCGCATAGAAGAGGATAATCTTCGAAATATAATTTATACACAGGCTGTCACAGCGGTACGATTTCATTTGTGCTTGACAGGACAGCGCATAGGCATTACGATGCACACATGCATTTGTTGTTATAACTTGCCGTCAGCATAAAAAGGAGGTGAATATACAATGACAAAAGCCGATCTCGTAGCACACGTTGCAAAAAAAGCTGGACTTACCGCAAAAGCATCAAAAGATGCAGTCCAAGTTGTGTTTGACACAATTGCAGCAGCTCTTAAACGAAATGAAAAAGTAGTGGTAACAGGTTTTGGAACGTTCCTCGTCAGAAAGAGAGCAGCCCGCAAAGGCCGCAATCCTCAGACTGGTGCAGAAATCAAGATTCCTGCAACCAAGACACCTGGATTTACCGCCGGTAAATCCTTGAAGCGAATGGTGAAATAAGCTTCCCCCTTTGTTTCGCAACCGCCCCTCATACGGGCGGTTTTTTTATATCCCTTTACATAGAGATTCCTGATATAATTTAGTATATGGATATGGGGTCCCCCAGGAGATTCTTTTGCTATCTAATTTGTGCAATCTGCGCATCTCTCGTGTTTCTTCCGGTGATTTCTGCACAAAATGTCTCTTCACGACCGGCGGACTTGGCCGATAATGAAAAGGTGATCTATGAACTTCCAGATATTGGCTCGATCACGCCCGATAATCCGCTGTTTGTGTTTAAGCAACTCCGAGACGGAGTTTTGTTGGCGCTTTCCCAAAACACCGTGAGCAGAGTAAGAACACTCATCCAACTCAGTGACAAATACACAGTATATGCAGAGAAGTTCGCGCGGCTTAGCAAGACAGAGCGCTCCGTGCAGACATTTCAGACAGCAATGAGCTATCAATCCACCATGATAGAAATTCTAGAAGACAAACAAGAATCCCCCAACAGTCAGGACGAAGTCGAGCTAAGAGAGCTTCAGCATATTGCAAGACAAAGCAACATCAAACAAGCAGAGACGATCCGATTGCTTATGGACGACATCTCTACGAGCGAACAACCTGCATTTGTTCTTTTACTTGACAAGAATATTCAGCTCCGAAAAAGACTACAAACAATATAAACTTCGGACGAATCTCCAATTCGTCATGTCACCGGCCAGCCTGATTCTCTAAGATTGTAATTCGACCAAACAACTACAGGGCTTCAGATAGGCGACAATGAGAGGTCGAGCAAAGAACATTTAGCCTAGATAAATATAGAATAGCCAATTTGGACACAATCTTTCATCCTGATAGGACGGGGCGAGACAAACATTTTGTTGAGATTTTCATCCAAAAAGTATTTTTAACTTTGCCTGACATGTAATGCGAACCCATAGCGGTCTTGATACTTTTTGATACGGAAAGATCACCTTGCAAACACTAGCCGTGGTGTCTAAGATAATCGTCAGACACTACGATTATGAAATGTATTTATTGTAAGAATCCAGATTCAGATGTGATAGAAACTCGCGTAAGCGAAGATGGTATGACGGTACGAAGGCGTAGGGCGTGCACCAAGTGCGAGAAACGATTTACCACCTATGAGCGCATAGAAGATGTTCCCATTTTTGTCATCAAGCGTGATAAGAGAAGGGAGCAGTTTGACGCTGCAAAGCTCAAGAGTGGCATTATGAAAGCTGTGGGCAAGACACAGGTAACATTCGAACAAATAGACTCTATTACAAGCATGGTAACCTCAAAGCTGATTGGTTCAGGTTCAAATGAGGTGTTCTCACGCAAAATTGGAGAGATGGTGGCAGAACAGCTGAAGAAGATTGATAAGGTTGCCTATATTCGATTTGCAAGCGTTTTTAAACGATTTGAAGACCCTGAGCAATTTGTGAGGGAACTTAAACGACTTTGATCGGGAATCACTCATTTACTATTTTCAAACAAAACCTATGAACCTCTCCGGCATCTCTGAGAAAGTATTTTTGGACCGTTATGCTATGAAAGATAAGCTTGGCGAGCTTATTGAGAAATCTCCAGAAGACATGTGGGGGAGAGTGGCAAAGGCCGTGGCTGGCGAGGAGAAAACGGTGGCTTTACGCAAAAAATATGAGAAAGAGTTTCAAGAGATAATGACAGATTTTAAGTTTGTGCCTGGCGGAAGAATCCTTGCAGGAGCGGGCACAGGGTACGATGTGACCTACTACAACTGCTTTGTAATCCCTTCTCCACAAGATTCACGCGGGGGGATAATTAACTCACTGAAAAACATGGTCGAAATAATGGCGCATGGTGGTGGTGTGGGTATAAACCTCTCCTCTTTGCGACCACGAGGAGCCCGAGTAACGAAAGTAAACGGAACCTCATCCGGACCCATGAATTGGGCTGGGCTATTCTCTCTGGCAACACGAGACATAATTCAGCAGGGCGGGACACGCCGAGGCGCGCTCATGATCATGCTCTGGGATTGGCACCCAGATATTTACGAGTTCATCACCGTGAAACAAGACCTCACCAAAATTCTTGGAGCAAACCTTTCTGTGTGTGTTTCTGACTCGTTCATGGAAGCGGTTGAGAAAGATGCAGATTGGCACCTCATGTTCCCTGACACCACAGATCCTGAATACGACAAGGTTTGGGATGGAGACATAGAGATGTGGAAGAAGAGAGGAAAAAAAGTAAAGACATATCGCACGGTCAAGGCGAGAGAGATGTGGAACCTCATCTGTGAGGCGGCTTGGAGATCTGCCGAACCAGGCATAGTGTTTATGGAGCGCTACAACAAACTGCACAACAACTATTACTGGAACAGGATCAACTGCGTAAACCCCTGTGGCGAAGAAGGCCTGCCCCCGTGGGGAGTGTGTAATTTGGGCTCAATCAACTTGTCTGCGCTCGTGAAAGGGGATGGAGTAGACAAGCCAGGTGAGTTCGATTATGAACTGCTCGCACGCATCACTCGACTTGGCGTGCGCTTCCTTGACAACGTGGTGAGCATGGATCCCTACATCTTCAGCGGCATACGCAAAACTCAACTTGAGGGAGAACGACGTATAGGTTTAGGAACCATGGGGCTTGGAGATACGCTTATAAAGATGCAGTTACGATATGGATCACCAGAATCTTTGGATTTCATAGATCGCATATATAGCGTTATCCGCGACAATTCGTATGATTCATCGGCAGAAATCGCAAAAACAAAGGGTGCCTTCGGAAAATTCGACAAGAAGTTGTATCCCGACGGAGCATACGTCAAAACATTACCAGAGCCAATTCTGAAGAAGATCAAGCGGAATGGGATCAGAAACTCCATCTTGACGATGCAGGCGCCCACTGGTTCGACAAGCCTACTCGCGGGGACAACGTCAGGCATCGAGCCGGTATTCGAATTCGAATTTACCCGACGAGATCGCATCGGCACTCACGTCATTTACCATCCTCTTTGGGAAAAGTATCTTGAGGCACACAGAGAAGAGCTCACCACCAAAGACGAAAAAGGTGAGGAAGTGGTTACCAAGCCAGAATGGTTTGTCTCATCGGCAGATTTGACGCCCGAAGAACACATTGATGTCCAGGCAGTAATCCAAAAGTACGTCGATGCTTCGATTTCAAAAACAGTAAACGCTCCCAACTCTTACACGGTTCAAGATGTAGACAAGCTTTATACACAAGCATACAAGAAGGGGCTCAAGGGCATCACTATGTTCCGAGATGGGTCTCGAGAGGCGGTCTTGGAGCGGGGGGACACATCAGCAAACACGGTCTCGAAGGTGGAGTCTACAAGGTCAGGTGAGCCAGCGAAACCAATGAGACCATACGAGGACCCCAACTTAGTCCCAGTCAAAGCTCGTCCGATGGTGGTAAATGGTTCTACCTATCGGGTAGACACACCAGTAGGGAAAGCCTATATCACCGTGAACTCAAATAACATCGGTGAGCCTATGGAGGTGTTTATCAACGTTGGCAAGCCAGGAGCAGATGTATATGCTATGGCTGAGGCCCTAGGACGAACCATTAGTATGTCACTGCGCTTTAATACACAACTTCCGCCGATGGAACGCGTGAGAAAGATCGTAGATGAGCTGGAGGGTATTGGAGGAAGCAGAACTATGGGATTTGGTAAGAATAGTGTCAAATCGTTACCTGACGCAGTAGCCAAGGTTCTCGCGACGCATTATAGTTTGCACAATGCAGAGACAGTGGCGCCAGCGCCCAATGGGAATGGTAATATTGCGCATTCCCCTGCCGCACAACCGGTGGCGACAGCGGTATCGGCGATCGCCGCCATCCAGCAAGTCGAAGCACATGTCCGCGCATCCGCGCCGGTTCCTTCAGTTTTGCCGAAACGCAAACCAAACTATGATCTCTGTGGTAAGTGTGGCGAAGCGTCTCTCGTGCATGAAGAAGGGTGCAAAAAGTGTTATAACTGTGGGTATAGCGCGTGTTAGAGAATACTATTTGACTATGTTCCTATGAAAATCTATACAAAAACAGGTGACGCAGGGGAAACAAGCATTATCGAAGGGAAAAGAATCCCCAAATCAGAACTGCTCATCGAGGCAAATGGAGCTTTAGATGAGGCCACCAGCTTTATTGGTTGGGCGCGAGAGACGGTAGAAGACGATAAGGCACGCACCCTTCTCAGTGGCGTGCAACATGATCTGTACGAAGTCATGGGGTTTCTCGCAGGTGCTACGATTCCTACCAAGAATCTCGAAAAGCGCATCGTTACTTTTGAGGAGTTCATGGATAAACAAAGCGCGAAACTACCCCCCCTCCATCGGTTTATCTTGCCGCAGGGTGGAGAAGTAACCACACGGCTCCATATTGCGCGCACTATTGTGCGTTCGGCAGAGCGAAGAGTGGTTCGCTTTGTTCGAGAGAAATTGAAATACAGTCACAAAGCGATAAAGTCGGGTGAGTCAGCTGAGTTTTTAATGATCCGATATCTCAACAGATTATCAGACGTGCTCTTCACACTTGCGCGTACCTTTGCGCAGGTTGAAAAGCGAACATAGACCAAATAAGTGACAGATAGGGTAATTGAGTGGTAGAATACTGAAAAGGCGTTTATTTGTTACTTTTTGCTGAAGGAATGCAGTGCCTGTCCCGATCTTTTCGAAGATCGTGGACAAAATTCTGCGACTGTGCCGCAACAGTGATTCCAC
>JAGOLU010000029.1:3669-9612 GCA_017993865.1 Candidatus Woesebacteria bacterium | reverse complement strand
AGGCTCTCAAGCGCGAGTCCGAGGTTAAGAAGTGGACAAAACAGGAAAAAGAAGCATTTATCTCGAAAGAGCACGCACCTTCATGATCAAGTGTAAACTAGAAGCAAAACCCAATTAAATACTCCGCCCGCGATAGCCAGAGCAGCATCTCGAAGACCTTCCCTCATGTTAGCTTTAGAAAGCACAAGCTTCGCAATACCGAAAAACCCAAGACCTCCAAGTATTGCGATGGCTAGTATGGGTGTCTCACCCAAATATGCTTGCGCCGCAAGGTTAGCATGCATAAGACCAAGCGGTAGGATAAACCATATGAATGCATGAATACTTTTCCATGCATTTTTCAGCTTGCGCTGTACCACATAATTGGACGTAATGAGCATACTTACGATTATGAGCATCCCTATAAATCCTCCCACAATGGGGAGCTTAAACAAGTTGTCAAGCGATGAGGGAAGATATGTCCAGAAAGCGAAAATCCCGTGCAGTGCAATGAGCATCCCCGCTGTTATTCCGAAATCCCTGCGGTAACGAGCAAGCTGCTTAAAATGAATCGGGATGAGGGTGAGGATGAGGAATGTTAGTCCTAAGTAGATGGATGTCTTGACGGGGCCTATGCCCACGATGTTACCTATAAAAACAAATGCAAGCGAAACTATTGTGAGCTTTACCCACAAAGGAATTTTTTGCATTTGCATATGTTCTAGTATAGCAAAATGTGTCACAAGACGCGATACATTAAGTCTGTAACACAATCGGAAAAACTCTGAATCAATATGTTGAGGGGTAACGTCGAATTTCTGCAGCGGAAATGTTTGAGAAGCCCTGACTACCCATAATGATCGACGGGTTCTTACGCGAAGAAATTATGCGTTACCTTGAAGAATATGGTATTTCGTCAACCATTAGAAGCTGAAACAAGTCCAGCATGACACTGCTGATGGTTATATCTTTGTATATTTCAATCTCAGCGAATTTACGACGACTGAAAAGCTTGAAAATGCCATAGCTGCACCCTCAATAGCGGGGGATAAGAGAATACGGAATGTAGGATAGAGCACGCCAGCAGCGATTGGAATCCCGACAATGTTGTAGAAAAACGCCCAAAACAAATTCTGTCGTATCGTGCGCATGGTTGCCCGTGCCAAAAGGATAGATTCGTACACTTTGTGTATTGAGCCGCCTAGGAGAGTGATTCCTGCAGATTCAATAGCAATGTCTGTGCCAGTACCCATCGCTATGCCTACATCGGCAGAAGCGAGCGCCGGAGCATCGTTAATGCCGTCTCCCACCATCGCGACTTTGTGCCCGCTCTGTTGTAGCTCTTCCACCTTGTGCGCCTTATCTTGAGGTAGCACCTCCGCAATTACCTTGTCTATCCCTACTTGGTTGGCTATGTGTTGAGCGACGTTTGTATGATCCCCCGATAGCATTGCTACAGTTATGCCGAGCGTATGCAATTTGCGCACCACATCTGGTGACTCAGCCCGCAGAGTATCTGCAACGGTAACATACCCGACAACGTTCTCCGCAGTTGCAAGAATTATGGGGGTTTTGCCTTCTTTGGTAAATACAGCCAATGCATCCTCGTCTACCGCAATATTCATCTCCTTCAATAATCTCTGATTACCCGCATGATAGGTTATGCCACCAATCTCTCCGGTGAGACCTTTCCCTGTTATTGCGGAGAAGTTGGTTACGGACAGAAGGGGAACGGTGTCATTATTTGCCTTTGCAACAATTGCCTGAGCAATAGGATGCTCTGATTTACTTTCGAGAGAGGCAAGTATTTGAAATGCGTTAGGTTGCTTTGCGACAACGTCAATCACCTCTGGCTGGCCTTTGGTAATGGTGCCTGTCTTGTCAAATACCACATAATCAATGGTGCTGAGTCGCTGAAGACTTTCGGCATCTTTAATCAGAATACCCGTCTGAGCTGCTTTGCCCACGCCTACAATGATGGCAATGGGGGTGGCAAGGCCCATGGCACACGGGCATGCAACCACTAGGATTGCGATGAAGCTCGTCAGGCCGATATCAAATCGCCCTGCAAGAGACCACACAACTAATGTTCCTATTGCTATGAGTAAGACCGCAGGCACAAACACCGCCGTGATTTTATCGACCAAGTCTTGGATGGGTGCTCGGGAGTCCTGTGCTTTCTCCACCATTTGAATAATTTGCGCAAGCATGGTCTCTCCGCCGACTTTCGAGACGCGCACCTTCAAAAAGCCCTGCTTATTGATAGTGGCTCCCACAATAGCGTCTCCGACGGTCTTATCAACAGGCATAGATTCTCCGGTGATCACGCCTTCATCAATACTTGAGCTTCCTTCGATAATAACGCCGTCTATCGCCACCTTCTGACCTGGTTTTACAATAAATATGTCTCCTTGCACAAGCTGGTCAATGCTAACCTCCATCTCGGTACCATCGCGAATGACTAGTGCAGATTTCGCTTGGAGACCCATGAGCTTCTGCAGTGCCTCTCCCGTTTTCACCCGTGAACGCACCACCAAATAGTCTCCCAATAGTATAAAACCCACTACGATAATGGCGGTATCGAAGTACAATTTCTCAGGAGCGTGTATAAGCTCCTGCACTGTCGGGAACAAGGTTAATATGGTGCTATAAAGAAATGCAGTGAACGTCCCCAGCCCCACAAGCGTGTCCATATTGGCTACTCTGTGCTTGGCGAATCTTATAAGTGCCACAAGGTATTTCTTTCCTACCGTCGCAAACATCACGAAAGCTATGAGCATATAAAGCTTATCGAGGGTCATCATGGGGATAGGGAAGTGAGGCAAACCAAGAATGTCTGCAAGTGAGCCCCAGATCATGATGAAAAAAATGATGAGTGAGATAGGGAAAAGAATCTGCGCCGATATACGCAATGTTTCAGCTTCTGTTTTCTTCGAATCAGCATGGTGGGCACGAGAATCAGAGACGCTGGGATTTGATGTGTTCGCTGTTTTCGGAATAAGAGTGTATCCGAGGGCTTCGATAGTAGAGTTCATTTTTACAATATCTACTTTATCTTCCTCATACAAAACATTCGCTGACTCAGAAGCATAGTTGACCTCAGCATTTGTCACTCCTGGCATCTTTTTAAGGCTATCACGGATGACAAATGCACATGATGCACAATGCATGCCTTGTACAGAGAATCGTTCTTGTTTCATAGTAAGGTTAAGAATTGACTAATTTAGTGACCTGCAAGATTTCTGCAATCATGGTGTCTTTGTGAGTGTTGCTTGCTGTAGTCATCGCATTACGGAAACACGACGAAAGGTGTCCTTCCATAAGCTTCTCGTGTGCTCCACGGAGCAATCCAATGACCGCAAGGTTTTGGGTCATAATATCAATACAATACTCTTCGGCCTCGACCATTGCAATCACGTGCTCAAGTTGCGTTCGCGCTTTTTTCAGATTGGTTAACGTTGGTTGTGGTTTTGATCGCATATAGTGAATATAATGAGTAATCCGCATCCCCCCGATAGGGATGCTAGCATCATACACACTTTCTCTTGTCTTTGCAACTCAGACTAACTACAATATGCGTATATGGAACTATTCGCACCT
This sequence comes from Candidatus Woesebacteria bacterium, assembly GCA_017993865.1. GTDB lineage: Bacteria > Patescibacteriota > Microgenomatia > UBA1406 > GWC2-37-13 > JAGOLU01. The sequence continues at coordinate 6,033 of JAGOLU010000029.1, read as the reverse complement.
ATCACAACCCTGATTGTGTTACTCATTTTCGTCGTTCCGATATTCCTGAAGCTCGTGGTCATCGTGGACCAATACGAACGAGCAATCGTACTCACCCTCGGAAAGTACTCATACACGCTACCTCCTGGTTTGCAGCTCGTGATCCCTTTTGTTCAGAGGGTGATTAAGGTGGATATTCGTGTGAAAACTCAAGATATCCCTCAGCAGGAAGTTATCACCAAAGACAACGTGCCAATTGGTATCAACGCAGTTGTGTACTTTCAGGTAGTAAAGCCAGAAGATGCAATACTCAAAATCCAGGACTACGTCTATGCCATTACTCAATATGCACAGACAGCGCTCCGAGACGTGATCGGTGGAGTAGAGCTCGACACACTCCTAACTGAACGCCAAAAGCTTGCGGATGAGATTAAGACAATTGTCGACCAGGAGACTATAAACTGGGGTATTGATGTGACAGCTATCAAGATTCAAGATATCGAAGTCCCGGCCGATATGAAGCGTGTCATGGCAAAGCAAGCAGAAGCTGAGCGCGAGCGCCGTGCGACGATTATCCGCTCTCAAGGCGAGCTTGCAGCATCGGAGAACTTAAGCAAGGCAATGGCAACGATGACAGATAGCGGTGCAGTCTCGCTGAGAACACTCCAAACTATCGAGACAACCACAACTAACCCATCGACCACCGTGGTATTCGCATTGCCTATCGAAATAATCGAGGGATTCAAGAATCTGTCGAAGGTAGGGAAATAAAAACAGTGTCTTTTGTTCCCAGTATGTCATTCTGGTAAGTCGCCTCCGCAAGCTGGCGGACCATCCAGAATCAGGTCAGATGCTGAACAAGTTCCGATTGTATCGAGAATGCTCGACTAGTCGGCACCAGCATGAAAACATATGAGGAAATAGCCTCGTCATTTTATCCCTTTCAAAAACTCTTCCGCAAGCTGTGCGCTATTGTCTTGTGCAGAGTAAAAATTCTTCCAAACCATCACAATGTTTGCATTGTTGAATACTGCCCGTTGAACCTCACGGATAGTGTCTCCGCCACCGATACCGATGAGCACATTGTAGCCGCTGAGAACTTTATTGATTTGAGTGTAGGGAATTGGTATGTTTTTGTTGAAAACCTCTTCGTCAACTCCTCGATGAAGAAGAACGACGTTGGGTTTGCTTTTTAGTTTCCTCAAAATCTTAATTGGCTCTTTTACGTTCATCATGTCTATGAAACTGTCCAACCCTTCTTTCTGGCATACTGAAATGAAGTAGTCTACAGTCTCGACGGGGGCTTGCCCGAGCCCAATAACTCCAGATGCTCCTGCCGATTTAGCAAGCAATATCTCAGCCTCAGCACGATCCATTGTCTTCATATCTGCAACAATGTAAGGAACAACATTGGTTCCACGGAGCCTGTTCGCCCACAAATCTCGGATCAATCGAATTGATTCAACCCCGTATTGTTTGATGAGTGGCGTCCCGGCCTCGAGAATAATCTTGTCGCTTACCGGAATAGAGCGAATGATCTGTTGTGCATGGGCTAAGGTTGAGTTGAGGGCGATATGGAGGTAGTGCTTCTTTCGATTGAGGATCATATACAAGGTTAAGTATAGCAACTCCAATCAGAAAAAGCAGAAAGGGATGATTCCTGGTTTTTCAGCTCTTGCATGATACTTAAATACTCTTTATACTGAGTTGTCGTATGCCTGTGTACCAAGGTAATCATTCTCGTGTTACTCGTAAGCAGATTTTTACTGCGCTCGGTGGACTTTTTGTCCTGTCCTTGTTTTTAGTGGTATCAATTTGGCTTGTCATAGACAGCAATAATAGATTGAATTTGCCAACACGTAAACCCCCCGTTCCTATCCCCGATAAAACAAACGTCGCCGCCAGTACACCAGAAAATACAAACTTTACGATCGAATGTACTAGCGGTGATTTTGCCGTTACCCTAACTGCCGCAGGCTCAAGCTCTGCAACACCCTTTAGTGTGACTGCTCAAGGTCAGATAATTACTACCAATGCGATCACATTCCAGGGTAATGATGTCTCAAATTCTTACGATACGTTTATTACCTTGCGTGGATATTCTTGTATCTGTCCGAATGTAAATCAATCAAGTTGTGGAGGAGTAGGGGATCCGAGTGGAGCATGTTCCCAAATACCGGTAGTGACTGGTATCAATGCTGCAGGACCAGCTGTCGCGGTGACTAATGTTACCTCAGGCTGTGCAACAATCCAAAGTGATGTGAACTTTAGTTCTGTCCAACTTACTAATCAGGGAGATCCTAATCCGCTTATTGGAGGGTTCACTTGCACATATCCAAATCCCGCAAATCCCGCAATCCCCAGTGAAATTAGCTCTATTGCGCA